>WRMR01000017.1 GCA_009776995.1 Planctomycetaceae bacterium
GTTTCGGACGTCGCCCACCTTTTCGGAGTCGCGCTTCCCGGGCGACGGTCACAACGGAGAGCATTTCGTGAAAAACTTCCTTCTTGACTCCGAAGAGTTGCTTGAATTCCGACTCGTTTTTGGCCAATGCACGATGCCAGCGTTCCATCTTTGCCGCCTTGTTGCAGGAATGAAAACACGGGAAAATAACAAAAAGCACGAAATCAAGCAATACCAATTTCTCTAATTTTGCTAATTTGATGTTTCAGAACAAGTCTAATAAAGGCTGATCAACTGTGCACCACCCCGGAATCAATAGCCCATGACCTTGTCAAAAACGCGGAATGTGTTAAAAAGACGGACTTGAAAGGCATGGAAATGATGCTTTCAGTTTTTTGTTCGATGATCGCTTTCGACAAGGTATCATTGTCATGCCATAATCGCAGTGAGTGATCAAAATAGCGAAAATCTGTCGGCTCTCGATTTTCGTTTTAAAAAACGGTTCTTGTGTCAATGACAAAACATATCTTTATCACGGGTGGTGTGGTCAGTTCGCTTGGCAAGGGGTTGACCAGTGCGTCCATCGGAATGTTGCTCGAAAGTCACGGGCTTTCAGTGCGGATGCAGAAGCTCGACCCGTATTTGAATGTCGATCCCGGCACGATGAGTCCCTTTCAGCACGGGGAAGTCTATGTTCTCAATGACGGCAGTGAGACGGACCTCGATTTGGGGCATTACGAACGATTTACCAACGGACCGCTGACGCGCAACAGCAGTTGGACAACCGGCAAAATTTACCTGAACGTCATTGACCGTGAGCGTCGCGGCGAATATCAGGGGAAAACCGTACAGGTTGTGCCGCATGTCACGAACGAAATCAAACGGGTAATCCGTAGCCTTGAAGCAGACGATGTCGATGTGGTCATCACCGAAATCGGCGGTACGGTCGGCGATATTGAAGGCTTGCCGTTCCTGGAAGCGATTCGGCAATTTTCGCTCGATGCCGGCAAGGAAAACTGCGTTTATGTGCATTTGACGCTTGTTCCCTTCCTGAAAGCGGCGCGTGAATTGAAAACCAAACCGACGCAGCACTCGGTTGGACAGCTCCGCGAAATCGGGATTCAACCGGATTTTCTGATCTGCCGGACCGAACAGCCCATCACCCGCGAGGAAATTGATAAAATCGCGCTCTTTTGTAACGTCCCAAGTTCGCATGTCGTCGAGGAACGCGATTGTGAACTGTCGATTTACGAAGTGCCCATCGCGTTGGCCGATCACGGATTCGACCGCCTGATTTTGGAACAGTTGCGGCTCAAAGGACGCATTGAGCCCGACTTGTCCCATTGGTACGATATTCTGCAACGACTGAAAACGCCGGAACATCAGGTGACCATTGCCGTCGTCGGAAAGTACGCCAAGCACAGGGATGCGTATAAGTCGGTGTATGAGGCACTCGACCATGCAGGTATCAGCAATCGCACGAAAATCCGCATTGAACGCATTCCGAGCGACCGGCTCGACCGCAAGGAAACGCAAGAGATCATTCGCTCGGCCGACGGCATTCTCCTTCCCGGCGGGTTCGGCGAACGCGGCTCGGAAGGCAAAATCGAAGCGATTCGCATTGCGCGGGAAAACGGTATTCCGTTTTTTGGCATCTGCCTGGGCATGCAATACGCGGTCATCGAATTTGCGCGAAACGTGGCAGGTCTGGAGGGAGCCAACTCGACGGAATTTGACACTGAAACGCCGTATCCGGTCATCACACTGTTGCCTGAGCAGACTTCAGGAGAAGAGACGATGAACCGTGGCCAGAACTCCCCTGAAGTCCGAAGTCTGAAGTCCGAAGCCAATCACTTATTGCGGCTCGGAGTCAAGCCGACCGCGTTGCGGGAAGGCAGTCGCGCGGCAGGGGAATACGGCAAGTTGGAAATCGCAGAACGGCATCGCCACCGCTACGAATTTAACCCCGACTTCCGCGATGCACTGGGCAAGGCCGGATTGCTGATCGCGGGAACAAGTCCGGACGATAAACTCGTCGATGTCATTGAACTGCCGTTGCATCCCTGGTTCGTCGCGGTGCAATTTCACCCGGAATTTTGCTCGCAACCGACCAGGGCGCACCCGCTTTTCGATGGGTTCGTTGCTGCCACGGTTTCGCGACGGGAAAAATCAGAACCTCAACACTAAGAACCCGCGCAGAAAATCAGTTGTTCGATCCCTCAGAGCCGCGACGGTCACGGAACAGTCATTTTGCTCGATCACTCTCGCGGCTCTGATTGGAAATGTTCACGTGATGATTGCGCGGCTCCCAAGTTTCTTCATTGCATGCTTCAGAGCCATGATAACCGTACGCGACAAAATATGCCTGTCCATGCAAGATCAAATCAATAACTGTGTATGAGCGGTCGTGATTCCTCTTCCCGGTCTTTCGGCGGTGAATATTTGAGTAACGCGTCGAAAACATCCATCATGACGACATGATAACCGAGGCTGAAACGGGGTTCCTCATCCCTGGAAAACTGCATGGCAAATGTGATTCCGATTCGCGCAAGGATTTCCGCAAAACTTTCGATTCCTTCGTATTTGATAACGCCTTTGGTCTTCAGGTATAAAAAGTAATCATAATAACGCTGTTTTGACTTTTGCAACATGATGTCATAGATGATTCCCGCCGCATGGAAAGAGCGGTACTGCTCATTGAGAGTAATTCGTATCAATCGCTGCATCAACGCACTGTCTTCCTCGAAGGCAATAATCATTTTTCGGAAGCATTCCATAGGGTCCTGTTCGTAATTCACATCAGGAAAGCTTTCGTAAAACTGCGAGATTCGGTCGGCACAATACTGAAAGAGGTCATCCAGAATGGCCTCTTTGGACTGGTAGTGATTATAGACCGTCGGCACTTTCACCCCGGCTTTGTCCGCGATTTCGCGAACACCGATATCGGCGTAACAACTCCGGGAGAACAACTCGCTTGCCGCAAGAAAAATCTTTTGCCGGGTGGCCGGGTAGGAGTGATAGTCCATGAAGATGCCCGAATTCCGATGATGTGATTGCTATGTCTTGATTTTAGTTGAACGGGCTTGGGAGTTGTCAATAAACCACCTGTTCTCATTGGAAACCATCTGTTCGTGTTTTTTTAACGTGGAATACACGAACTTCCTCCATTTCCGTTTTTCCGCGAGTTCTGCATGGAAAAAACTTTTGAACATGGGATTTCACAACAGGTCTTAGTGAAGCGGAGACTGCACTGCCGGGGAACCATCCGCCACGGAATAACTGAACCAATGGAAATACCTGGCCTGAAGTTGAGCATACACAGCCGGCAACCACGACTTTTCTTCCCGGTCTTCCGCCGGAGAATAATTGAGCAATACCTTGAAAAAATCCATCAAAACTTGATTATAGGCGGGTCTTTGGTCCGTCACATCATCTCGGGTGTACTGCATGGTAAAAGTAAACCCGATGCGTGCAAAGATTTCCACAAAACTCTCAATATTCTCGCATCGGATCATTCCCTTGTTTTTCAGATGCGACAGAAAATCATAATAGCATTGCTTTGCTTTGGTATAGGAAATGTCATACAGGATTTTTGCCGCATGGGGGGAACGATATTGTTCATTGTGAGTGATTCGCAGCAATTGACGCATCAATTCGCTTTCGCTTTCGTTTTCTTTGGTGACGAAAACCATCCTGGTGATGTAATTCATCGGGTCGTCGTTGAGATCAATGCGTTCCAGTGAGTCATAAAATTGCGTGATTCGATTTGCAAGAAACTGAAACAGGTCTTCCAGAATGGCTTCTTTGGAGGGATAGTAATTATACACCGTCGGCACTTTCACCCCGGCTTCGTCCGCGATGTCGCGAACGCCGACATCGGCATAGCAACTCTGAGAAAACAACTTGCTTGCCGCAAGAAAAATCTTTTTCTTGTTGACCGGGTAGTCATCAATTCTCATCGTGTTGTATCCTGAGTCTATTCTAAAAATCTTAATATTTAGTGAGTCAATGAATGATATATCGCATCGTCACGCCTCCTACCAAACATTCACTAAATTATACCATATTTGCCTGCCATTTCAACATCATAAAGAATGGTGTTGTATCTTTGGTTATCACTGTAACATTATGAAAACAAATAAGATACAATCAATTTTGAAATGTTGTTATGTCATTACTGATATAGAATTCCTGTCAGATTTTTATTGACAAATCAACGTTTTCATAGTATTTTAACGAGTGTTCACTACACAATCTTGTGAACGCTCGTTAGATTCGCATGAACGCTCGTTAAGTTGTCAAGTTATGAATATTTTCATTTCATCAGTTGGACGAAGCCCATGTCTTTATTGAATCCCATTGAATCACCTTACCCAAGAGGAACCAAGCCCATGTGCTTTGACTGGAAAAAAGAGTATGAAACAGGGCATCCGATTGTTGATTTTCAACATCGACAGTTGTTCAATGCACTTTTCGCCTTGATGGAAATGTGTGCTTCCGGGAAAAAAGATCGTGTGGAAGCCACAGCGGAATTTCTGGTGGGTTTTGCCCACAAACATATCCAGGACATGGAATCGGAAAAGCTTCTTTCTCGACGTCAGTATCCATTTCAGCACAGTGTCGATCATCATCACGAGAAACTTTTGAGCTTTGTCACCGCGTTGGAAAAAAAACTGCGAAAGAATGGACCGTCATCAGAAATCCGTGAGGAGATCGGTCAGTATTTGAAGGATTCGTTGATTGATTTGTTCAATCACATCAACAAAGAAAAAGAAGACAGAATCATCTCAGAACTTACCCTGATCTCAGGCTATGACATCCCGGTTGAGCCGAAAGCCCCCCGCCCCATCGCGAGACGCTACGGCAATATGGTCACACCTGTTGGCAGTTACTAAAAAAAAGAAAAAGGCATGCCAATACAACAATTCAGCAGAAAGTTGGTTTGCATCCCATAGGGATGCGTCGCCCGGTAGAAATGCAATACTTTCCACCGGGCGATGCAATCCTGGCGGGATATTTTCATCATACTTCAAACCAACATCACTTCAAACCAAGAATTCTACTGAACGTTTATACCGTACAACGTCGTGGGGTTTGTGCATTCCTTTGTGTGAGGTATTTTAACACATCGCGGCGTTGCCGCAACCAAAAATTCAACTCGGTAACACCGGTTTGAATGTGAGGTTCGTCCTGAAAGGACGAAATTTCCATAACCCCCGGATTTATCCGGGGGTCAACGACACCACTCCCACCCTATCGCCCCAACGGGGCTAACAAAGCGAGGGCGTCAACAACAGCCGGGAACGGAACGCAGTGGAGTGACCTCTCCGCTCTCCTGGTTGCTGTTTCTTGCGAAAAGTTCTTGTTGGAACCACTTGACTTACGCCAACAGTTTTTTCATGCCGGAGCGTCTGCGGCCATAGCCCAACGCTCCGAGAGTTCCCAGTGTCCAGAGCAGAATCGTTGCCGGCTCCGGAACGTCACCACCTCCTGGCGGCGGTTCCGGTGGGGGTGGTTGCGGTGGTTCCGGAGGGACATAAGGATTGGCAGCCCTTGCAATATAAAGGTGATCCTGACCGTTTCCGCCACCAGGAACTGTTGTATTGATGACGAAAATGCTGAAGTTGCCGATTTCCGTGTAATACTTATCCGGATCATAAACCGACGTCCAATAGTTCCAGTCACTATTCAGAGCCAGCAAATAATTCCGGATGGTGTTGTGCATGGCGACATCGGTTCCTGGTGTATAACCCATCAAATAGCGGACGGCATTTGTAATCGCATGATTATAGTCAACGCTATTGGAAAACCCGGTAATATACTCGAAATCATTATTGGGATTCAGGAACAATTTGTAGAGATACGCAGCCCCCACCGTCAAAGACAATCCGGCCCCGCTGGCGGTCTGAACCGTGGTACGGCCTCCGCTATAGTTGAGTCTTCCCAGGCTGTTATCGCTCACGGGGCCATTGTACGGTTCAACGCAAAACGTTGAGACATACGCTCCGTTGTTGTAATGCCTGTAAGCATCCAAATTGGGAGTCGTGCCGGACGCAGTTCGTAGATCATACGTTGCTGCGGGCGACGAGATGTAGTTGAATCTCCAGTTCAGGTTGTTGAACTGGTTGACGATCGTTTGTGCCCCCAGGCTGACACCGGCCACAAGATCGGCATAAACACTTTGACCGGCCGCCACGATTGTCACAGTGACAATCAACGCGACGGTCAAAAACCTCTGTTTGAGTCGTTTCATTTTGTTCTACTTTCTACTTTCTACAAAGTGTGAATCAAATAGTTTTTTTTGCAGCCACAACGGCGCAATAACTGTATTTTTACAGGAATGCCTGGAAAAATCAAGAATATTGTTTCAAAACTCACAGGAAAAATTGCCAATAAAATGTGTAATATTACTATTATTAGCAGGGATTTTGGCTTGTGAAAAGATCAAAGAGGCAAGTTGGAGTCGACACAAAATACTAACGATAGTTAAATGTTATAGTGAAAGCTGTCAAAAATCAAGATGAAACTTTGGGAAAACAAAGAAAAAAGCAAATTTTTCCAGAAAATTATGTTATAAATGTTCATTATTCCTGGTTTTTTTCTGTACAATAACACCGACGATAATCGTTACATTGCAACTATGCTGAACAGAACGTAAAAACAGCGAATACAAAACAAACCGATTCTTTGGACGCTAAAAATGGATTTATCTCTGAAAATGGTGAAAAAAACGATCTGCTTCTCCGTCTTATGTCCGTGTAACCAATAATCTGTTTGTATGAACGAAAAATGGACATTTTCGTGCCGCTGGACAAAGGAAATTGTCTTTTTCGACCATAGATGGCAAAAAACGAAAGAAGATCAACACATGAACAATTACTCATTTCGAACCAAGTTGCTGGGCACGTTCAGTATCATTTTGCTGCTCTTGTTGGGCGTGGGAAGCGTCGGATTGTACTGTCTGAATCTGGCAAATCGCTATTCCACCAAAGCGAGTGCCCGGAAAGACATTAACGTCGATGCGGAGATTATGAAAGGACTGATCTATCAAACCCGTCTCAACGTCATGCGCGGGATTCATTACAGAGACATTCGTGAAAAAAGTGTTGCGGATAAAAATGTTCTGAAAACGTACCGGGATTTCCTGGTGGACCATATAAGTGACCTGGGAAAAGAACTCGACGAAACGATCCGGCGGGTGAGCAGTCGCCTGGACTCCGCCAATCCGATGGATGCCCAGGACATCAAAGCCTGCGATGATATGAGAAAATTATTTCAGACTTATGATGCGAAAACCACGGAATGGGCCAATCTTCAAGACAAGATTCTTGATTCCGTCGCCGACTGGACGGCGATTGCCGATGACATGAAAGAATCGATCGGGCAGATCATTTCAAAGACGGATGAGACGATGGATCAGGAAGAACGAACGATCGAGGTGAACGGGAAAAACGAACCATACACGCATAAACGGCTTGCCATTCGGGAAAAGCAACTTGGCATTCTTTTGGAGGAAATTGAACATTGCCACCGGTTGTCACAGGAGCAAACCAACATCACCGACCACAAAGAATTTGAAGCATTCCAGGTGAAGTTGAAGGCATCCCTTGGAAAAGCCAAGGAATCCATTGCCAAAGTGCTTTCAGAATTTCAAACTTCGGATAACATGGAGAATATCCAAATAGCCCAGGCGAGCTTTGACAAGTGGGAAAAGGACATCGAAACATCGTCGAAACTGATCCTTCAGCAACAAATTCTTTTTGACGATTTTAGCGGAACGGCACAACAGATCGTCGATTTGACGGAAACCATGATCGAACATGCTAATACGGCAACTGCGGAAATGTCGAAAACGCTGGAAGCAACGGTCAGTCTGGCCAATCGCATCATCTACGCATCCATTTTCACCGCCGCTTTGATTGGGATTGCCATGGGATTGTACCTGACGGGGAACACCACGACGGGAATACGGAATGCCGTGGATTGTATGAACACCATCGTGGCGGAAGGGAAACTTTCCCATGAGTTTACGCAAGAGGAACTGGAACGAGGCGACGAAATCGGATCCCTGACAAGGTCCGTCAACGGCATGATCCAAACGTTCAAGACGGTCGAGTCCCTGGCACTGCAACTGGCGAACGGCAACTGGCGCAGCGAAGTGCAAATTCGCAGCGGTCAGGACACGATGAACATCAATCTTGCATCGATGCTCGAACAGATCAATGACGTGTTGACGGAAATTCAAGGCAATGTTTCTCAGGTTTCCACAGGGGCGAATGAAGTTGCGAATGCGTCACAAAATCTTTCCAACGGTGCCCAGGAATCGGCGGCGTCGCTGGAGGAAATTTCCGCATCGATGCAGGAAATCAGCAGTCAAACCCAGGCGAATGCGACGAACGCTTCCGAAGCCCGGCAATTGGCGGAATCGGCCACGAAAGCCGCCGTGGACGGGCAAGACGCGATGAAGAAAATGATTACCGCCATGGACCGGATCACGAATAACTCGCAAGAAATCCAACGGGTCATCAAGGTCATTGATGACATTGCGTTTCAAACCAACCTGCTGGCACTCAATGCCGCCGTCGAAGCCGCGCGTGCCGGAGTGCATGGGAAAGGTTTTGCCGTTGTCGCGGAGGAAGTGCGCAACCTTGCCGCCAGGAGTTCCAAAGCGGCACAGGAAACCACCGAATTGATTTCCAAAAGCACTGACGAAATCCGCAACGGGGATACTGTTGCCCACCAGACGGAAGAGGCTCTCAACGCCATTGTCGAACAGGTTGACCAGACCTCGCAGTTGGTCGCGGGAATCGCCGTGGCAAGCAACGAACAGGCGGAGGGAGTCAGGCAGGTGACGCTGGGACTTCAGCAGATCGATACCGTGACCCAGCAGAATTCCGCAGCGGCGGAAGAGTCCGCCAGTGCGTCCAGTGAAATGAGCGGCATGGCCCAAAAACTCCAGGAACTTGTCGGTCGATTCCAGCTTCGACAGAACAGCGTCGGGAAACACGAAAAGGTTTCAAACTTTCAACACGAAGAACAAAAGGAATACGGTGAGCCGGAATACGAATGGGCGGAAACGGTTTGAAGCAGGACAGCAAAGTCAGGATGGTTTGAGCCCCAAAACGACGCGAAATACACGAAAATCACCCATTTGTTTCGTCGGTTTCGCGATATTTGGTGTGTTTCACGTTGAAAATCATTGTGATGGAGTCTGGCAACCCGGATTCGGGAAACAGCCAAACCGAACCGATGAGCAGCAAAAGGGCGAGCAGAGTGCAAAGTTCCATCAGAGCCGCGACGGTAACAGAGCGGTCGCACAAGAGAAAACTTATCCCACTTCGACCACTCCGTGACTCTCGCGGCTCTGATGGAACACATCACTGTTTTGTGCGTGAGTCCAAAGACTGCAAAACGACCCGATGAATCATTCCGAAAATTCTTTTCGAAGTTGTTTTCTGAATTGGGTTGGGGTTTGGTTTTCAAATTTCAGAAACGATCGGAGCATCTGCTTGAGATTGCCAAACCCGGTGATTTGAGCAATCCGCTCAACGGGATCGTTCGTCACCACCAGCAGTTCTTTGGCCTGTTCCATGCGGAAAAAATGAATTTGATCATGGATGGATCGTCCCAGAAGGGATGCAAAACGCCGTTCCAGCGTTCTCCGGGACACGTCCAACGCCTTCGCCACGTCGATGGAACCGATTTGATACTGATAGTTATTTCTGATGTATCGAATCGCCTGACGAATCAAGGCGTCACCCTGTCCGGCGACGTCACTGGAAAGACGTGTCACAACCTGGATCGGTTCCAGCGGAATGCAATGATATCCGGAAACCTGGCATGAGATCAGTTTCCAAAGAAGCTCTGCGGCTTGAAATCCCGCGTGTTCCAAATCAAGACGGACGCTTGAAAGAGCCGGTTGCGTCAACTCACAAATCAAGTCGTCATTGTCAACACCGAGTACGGCCACTTGTTCAGGAACATGATAACCTTCGAAATTGCATGTTTCAATGACTTGTGCCCCGCGGTCGTCATTACATGTCATGATGGCAACGGGTTTTCGTAGCGAGGCAAGCCATGTTGCAAGCCGGGGATGCTCTTCCTCCCGTGAAAGCAGACGAGTCGGGTCCGGTTGCGGATAGATGGAACAATCGAAACCATGCGCGGTGATTTCCTTGTCAAATGCTTTCTCGCGAATATCCGACCAGATCCGAAGTGGAAGACCGCAATAGGCGAACGAGCGAAAGCCGCGTGCAAGAAAATGTTCCGCACCCATTCTGGCAATTTTCGGCGAATTGGAAAGAATCTCGCTGATTTCCAGTTCATTCTTTTGTACCAGGAGTTCTCCCTGGGACGGTTCGATCGTCACGACGGGAATGCCGAATTGTTTTGCCTCAATGATGCCGGGCGTGGAAAGGCGTGCGATGATCCCGACTTTTTCCGTCGATTGAATTCCGGGGAGTTCCTGCTCAATGTGGCCGGAGGAAGCGACAATGGTCACGGGGCCATAGAGTTTCGACCAGCGAATCACGCCGCGCAACAGCATTCGCGTGAAATGACGCGATGTTTCCAACAAAACATAAAACGTTGTGTGCTGGGGCATTGTCTTTTCGTGTGTCTTGAGTTCGTGCGGTCACGTTGTGACAGCCATGAAACGGCATGAAAACAACATCCTCAATATAGCAGATTGGGATGGAAACAGAAACCACTTGTTTCTTACAAGTCCTTCGGCAATTCCGGCTGCGATGACTGTGCGATCATCATGCCTTGACTGTCAAATCCCGGTAGTTCTTGGCAAAGACATAATCATTTCTTGAATTGTATTTTGCCAGAGCATGAAAAAAAGGAGTTTCCATGTCGCAGAATGGGAGTGTTTTTTCCGCAAAATGGCATTGTTTTTCTATTGGATTGCTTGATAATGGATATATACTTGTCATGTTGTTTTTATGTATCTTCCCTGTTTTTCAAACCATCACGAACCATGAATACCACTCGGCGCTCTTTTTTTAAGATTGCATCCCTTGGAGGAATGGGGATCCTTGCAAACCAGGGAATGACGGCTTTCGCTGATTCAACACCGCAGAAACCGCCGCCCCGTGGAGATGAACTTTGGCGGCTGACTCTTTCTCTCTGGTCGTTGAATTATTTGGATTTCGGGAAAGCGGTTGCCTGGGCGTCCGAACTGGAAATCAAATACTGCGAGGCTTTTGCATGGCAGAAGATTTCCGAAAAGGATTCCGAAACAATCGATGTGTGGCGATCGAAGAGTGCAAGACAACAGGTCAAACGTATTCTCGACGATCACGGCGTTCAAATGGTTCAGTGCTACGTCGGCGGTTTTGCTGAAGACAAAGACGGCAATCGGCCGGTCTTCGAATGGGCCAAAGAGCTAGGCGTTGAAACCCTGGTCGGCGAGCCGCCCATGGAGTCGCTTGATCTCCTGGAATCCCTGTGCGACGAGTATTCGGTGAATTTCGCTCTGCACAATCACCGGAAAGGAGCGTCAATCTATTGGTCGCCGCAAATTGTGCTTGAACAAATCAGAAACCGGAGTCAGAGGATGGGTGCCTGTCCTGATATTGGACATTGGGCGCGAACCGGCCTCGATCTTGTGGAGAGTTTGAAAGTCCTTCAGGGAAGAATGTTTTGCCTGCATCTCAAAGACATTACCGAGCCGGGCAATCCCGATGCCGGGGAGCTTCCGTGGGGAGAGGAAAAAACCGATATCGCGTCCGTTTTCAGGGAGATTGCCCGACAAAAAACGGCCATGAACTTCGGAATCGAATACGAAAATTTCAGCCCGGATACACGACCGGAAATCAAGAGAAGCATCGCCTTTTACAACAATTTCGTTTCAAAAAACATGATTGCTCGCTGACGATCGAATCATCGAAGCCGCTGGCACTTCAAAATGTTCCATAATCATACAATCCAACCTATACTATACAGAAAACGTCAGTGCTGAATTTCAGCAACAAGAAAGGATAAACCATGCCTAAAATTTCAATCGGAATGAATTTGGAAGCAACGCGTCACCACGACAAACCCTTTGCGTGGGGACTCGACCGGGCTGCTGAAATCGGATATGAATACGTCGAACCGATGGTGCATTTCGGGCGGGAGTTAATGAGCGAAGCGGGGTATTACCACACCTATTCGCTTTTCGACGACCCCATGAAAATGCGGAGGATGTGTGAAGAACGCGGTCTGAAAATTTCCGGTTTACAGGCACACGGGCCATTGGGACGGCCGGACAGGCACTGCGAGTATCTCAAAATGGCCATCCGGTTTGCCGCAGAATGTGGTGCCCCTGTCGTCAATACCGATGAGGGAATCAAAGCACCCTGGACGACGGAAGAAGAGGATTGGGTCTTGATCCGTTACTCGCTCCAGGAAGCGGCTTTCGTTGCGGAAGAACGCGGAATCAAAATCGGGTTGGAGTGCCATGCCCAATACTCCCAAACTCCGGCGGGACTTGAAAAGATTTACCGTCTCGTGAATTCGCCCAGCGTTGGAATCAATCTGGATACGGGCAACGCCTACCTTGCCGGACAGGACCCTTACTCTTGGCTGGAACAGGTGATCGACCGTTCCGTACACTTGCATGCCAAAGACATTTCGGTGCAACACTCCGAAGAAGAACGCGGCAAAGTCACCGGCACGCCGGTCGGCTGTGCCTGTGGTGACGGCGTCCTTGATTGGGCACGCCTTGTCGCAATCGCCCGCAAATGCCCGAATGATATCGTTTTTTCCGTCGAATGCGGTTCCATCGACCAGGCCAAACGCAGTTTTGACCACCTCAAAGCACTTGTGAACCGTTAAACGACAACAATTCAAACCCGAAGCGTCAGCAATCGGAATATCATGGTAATGACTGTAGTTGTGCAGTCATTTCGTTCGTTTGTTTATTTTCAATGAAACAGGAGAAATGAAAAATGAAACGTTTCAATAATGTTAAGATGGAGCGGGTGGGCAACATACGAGCCTTTACCCTGGTTGAGCTTTTGGTGGTCATCGCGATCATTGGCATTTTGATCGCACTTTTATTGCCCGCTGTTCAGGCGGCACGCGAAGCGGCACGCAGGATGACTTGTACAAACCACCTCAAACAATTGACACTTGCGATTCACAATTACGCCGACTCCTACAAAACGGCCATTCCGAATTTCGGGTCGTTTGGAAGCGGCCATCACGATTGGGCCCCCATGCTCTCTCTGCTCCCTTATATGGAGCAACAGGCAAGATACGCCACGATTCCGTCAACCCCTATGTTTGGTTGGGCGTATTGCCCCGCTTGGGTTGGCCAGATCGGAACCATCGCTTGTCCTTCAGACGGAATGACCTTACAAGTGGAAAATCTGGAAATTCCCGGTTGGACGGCTGCTACGGGAAATCCTGCTGAATGGGGTTCTGAAGCCTACCGTCACCGTTTTCACACACGAACCAATTACGTTTTCAGCGGGGCGGATTACACAAATTATACGCACTATATGAACAACCGGGCACCTTTTGGAACGTCCGGTTTGGTCCTTAACCTGGGGCCGCGTGAATGGAAAACCTTTGCCAGTGTCAGCGACGGACTTTCCAATACACTCTTTATGGCGGAACGCAGTATTGCCGAGTCCAGGTATCACATTTCCAGTATTATCGAAGGATTTGGAATTGGAGTCATTCAGAATCCCAGAGTTTGCATGAACCTCAAGGAAAATGCGAAAAATCTCAGCAAAACTGAAGTGGATAGTATTTCTCCCAATTCGGTTGTTTGGGAATTTAGCGGGCGTCGTATCGGTTGTTGCCTTGTCGTTTACAACAGATTTTACACCATTCTTCCCCCCAATTCGCCGAGTTGTGTGCAAGATTCGGTTGGTTACGGACCGGGGCCGGTTTCCGCGACCAGTTATCACACAGGCGGTATCAATACATCGATGGGCGATGGTTCCGTCAGTTTCATTTCCGATACAATTGACGCCGGCCCACTCACCGATCGTTATACCCAGGGTGACGGTCCCTCTCCGAATGACGCAAAACGTACAGGTCAGTCAACATTCGGCCTTTGGGGAAGTCTTGGTTCCATCAACGGTGGTGAATCCGTTTCGCTTCCATAAAACTTCGTTAGCAAGGAGTTTTCCCATGAAACAATGGACGCTTGTCCTTTTACTGTTTGCCAATGTTCTGGTTCCGGTCATCGGTTGCGGCTCGAAAGGGCAGCTTTCCGGATTGGTTCCGGGACATGGCGTTGTCTTTTATGACGATACTCCTTTGGCATCCGCAACCGTCAGTTTTACCCCGACTCAGGAAAACGGTACAACGAGAGGTGCATCGGCAACGACAGATGAAAAAGGGGCATTTCAATTAATGACACTGAACCGCAATGATGGAGTTCAACCGGGGGAATATGTCGTAACCGTCACGAAAGTGGAAAGACCCCCACCGGTTGATGAAGAAACTTTGCGAAAAGCGATGTCGGGAGAAATCCCCGCTCCACCGCTGGACACAAAGATCAAACACCTCATCAATCCGAAATACGCGGACGCGAAAACCAGCGGCGTCAATGTGACAATCGGACCCAAGGGCGATCAGCAAATCGAAATTCGGCTGGAAAAGTAAACTTTCTGGAGAACCATTCTATGTACAGTATGAATAACAGGATAACCCGGCGTCGTTTTCTGGCGGGATCGTTGATGGGGGTTGTCGCTTCCCCGATGGTCATTTCCGGGGCCGCTCTCGGGAAAGACGGGACACTGCCGCCCAGCGAACGCATTACGATTGCCATGATTGGAGTTGGCGGACGCGGCAATCATTCGATTGCGTCGATGCGGCCTCTTCCGGACCACCAGATTCTCGCGGTTTGTGATTGCCGGCGGGACCGTGCGGTTGCATCGCAAAACATCGTCAATCAAATGTACGCGGATCGCACCGGTCAAGGAAGTTACAGCGGGTGCGTTATTTACGATGATTTTCGGGAGATTCTTCTCCGGGACGACATTTCCACCGTTTGGGGAACGACCAACGATCATTGGCATGGCCCCATGTTCAGCCGGATCGTCAAAGCAGGGAAAGATTTGTACGGCGAAAAATCGTTGTCGCGATATATTGCGCAAGGAATCCAACTCTGCCGACAGGTTCGCGATCGCGGCGTGGTGTTTCAAACAGGAACCCAACAGCGCAGCCAGACGATTTTCCGTCAGGCTTGTGAATTGGCGATCAATGGCTATCTTGGAAAGGTACACACGATTGAGGTTGCCGTTCCACGGGGCGAGGCATTTCCGTGCGAGCCGCCTTCGGAGCCGCCGCCAGGATTCCATTGGGACATGTGGTGTGGTCCGGCCCCGTTCATGCCTTTTGACGCCCGGCGTGTGTCCTATCCGTGCCTTTACATGATTTCGCATTACTGCGCGGGATTTGTCACGAACTGGGGGGTGCATCACCTCGATATTGCCGGTTGGGGAATGCCGGAGGTGTTCGAAAAACCGTTTGAAATCGAAGGCAAAGGCGTCATGCCCGACAAAGGAATGACCGATACTTGGGTGATGTGGCGTGCTTCCTTCCGCTATGAGAGCGGCTTGCACCTTGATTTTTCCAGTACCGGTGACCCGCATCCGCAAGGCTGCCGCTTCATCGGCGATGAAGGTTGGGTGCATGTCAACAGAGCGGGGATCAGTGCGAGTACCGAATCACTGCTCCAAATCAAACTGAAGGATTCCGACGAACATCTTCATCTCAGTCCGGGTTTTGCCGACCCTTATACTGCGCATACGGCGGATTTTTTCCGTTCCATTCGGACGCGTCAAGACCCTGCATCGACTGTCGAATCCGGGCATCTCGCAACGACGCTTGGCAATGTGTGCGACATTGCGATGCGCATGGGACGCAAACTGAAATGGGACCCCGTGCAAAGTTGTTTTATCGGGGACGATGCGGCCAATCGCATGCTTTCCGTTGCCGAGCGGAGTCCCTGGACCATGGAGTCCTGATCCCATGTGCTTTGACAATTTCGACATAATCCACATTGACCTTGATGGGAGGTGTTTATGACAAAATATTCGTTACCGTTACTGCTTGCATTGCTCTTCCTGAACGGGTTTTCTTTCCGCGTACACGCTGCGGAAAACGACACAGCCGGAGAAACGTGGAATGCAATCAAAACCTATCAGTTCGGAGACGAGCTGACGCCATTGATTTTGGTGGAGCGGGAAATCCGCCAAATGTGCGTCTCGCCGGACTCTGGGGCGAAAATGGCCGCAAAACTCGCATCGTTCCTCAATGATGAAATAACGTATGCGGGCCGCCAGTTCGTTTGTTTGCAACTCCGTTTTGTCGGGACGGCGGCGGAAGTTCCCATTTTGGCAAAATATCTGAACCGCCCTGAAGATGCCGACAACGCACGCATGGCACTTCAAAATATTGCTGGGGAAGAAGCCTTGGTTCCTCTCAGAAAAGCGTTGGAAACGTTCCAGGGAAGGGCATTAACCGGGGTGATCGAATCACTGGCCGCACGCAAAGATGCCGTATCCGTGCCTGCTTTGATCACATTATGCGATTCGGAAGACCAAGCAGTTGCACTTGCTGCACTTGCCGCGTTGGGTGCATTCGACGAGAAGGAATCGCTGGAAGCACTGATGAAATCCCGCGAAGCCGTATTGGAAGCAACGCGATTGGACTCGTTGCTCCGCGTCGGCCACTTATATCTGAACAGTGGGAACACGGCGAAGGCGAAGGAAATCTTCGAAATGCTTTCCGATTCCGAAAATCCCGTGATCATCCGACAGGCGGCACTGGAAGGCACGTTACAGGCATTTCCGGAACAAGAGCAAAACGTTCTCGTGGATCAATGGTTTTTTGACGACGACACGGTCAAAAACGTCATTGCCGCATCCCGTCTCAAACAGCTTCCTGCGACGCAATTTGACGAACTGTTCGACAAGATGGCGGACATGAATCCGCGGGCGAAAGCTGTCTTCATGGAAATCGCCGCAGAACGGCAAAATGAAAAATTCATGGCGGAATTGCGAAAGTCTCTTGAAACCGGCAGTGCTGCGGAACGCGTGAACGCGTTACGGACACTCGGATTGATGGGTGATCCGGAAGCCATCCCCATGCTGATCGAAATGCTCAAAGTCGAATCCGTACAAGACGAAGTGGTGGAAGTACTCAAAAGGTTTTCCAAGGATGCCGTTGGCCCGCTGTTGCTCAAGGTACTCGACCAGACGGATTTGCGTACCAAGGCTTTGGACGTCCTGAGCGACCTCAAATGCTACGATGCCATTGACACGCTGGTCGTCATGGCGCAAAGTGAGGATTCCGTCGTTTACGTTCCGGTCATCGCCGCCCTGGGCAGAATATGTGACCCCGACAACAGCGACATCCCGCGCATGTTGAAACTTTACTTTGCCAGTCGCCCGGGGCTTCACCGTGAAAACGTCGAACGGGCGATAGTCGTCATTTGCGAGAATATCCCCGACCCCGCGACGCGTGCCGACATTCTACTCAGACACCTGAAAAAACAAGACGGCGAACTTGCAAAAGACACGCTCGTCACGACACTTCCCTTGTTGGGAAAACTCGGCAACCAACAAGTGGCCGGGCTTCTCTTCCCTCTTCTTACGAGTGAGCAACCCGACCTGCAACAATCGGCGATTCGGGCGTTGTGTAATTGGCCGAATGCGGATTATAGGGACGAACTGTGGGGCATTGCCACAAAGAATCCTTCCCCCCAGTATTCCCAATGGGCACTTCGCGCCTATATTCGTGTCGTGACGCTCAGAAACGATCGCCCGGAAGCTGAAACGCTTGCCATGCTTCAAAACGCCATGAAACAAGCGCGGAATAATTCCGACCGACGATTATGCCTGAGTCGGGCGGTCACCGTTCGCACCATGGAAGCGGTCGAGTGGGTTGCCGGCTATTTGGACGATCCCGCACTTGTCCAGACGGCTTGCGAAACACTTGCGGAATTGGCACGCCATCGGTTTTTACGGGAGCCGAACAAAGAACGATTCGATCCGATTCTGATCCAAGTGGAAAAAACGGCAAGAGACAGTCAGGTAATTGAAAGTGTGAAACGTTCACGACTTGGCATGTAAGAAACAGGAGATTTTCAAAAATAAAAGACAGAAAACTCATTTTATCGTTGATAGTGCCGGGAGTCCTTTGTTTGGCATCCTTGTCGCTCATGGCTCAACAAGAAAACCGGAACCAACCCAAAATCCGTGTTCTTTTCATTTACGGAGGACATGGATTTGACGAAAAAGCGATGTATCAAATGTTGGATTCCTATACGGATGTCACGTATGACAAAGCCGAGATGCCGAAAGCACTGGACTTGTATCGACCGGGACTCGAAAAGACGTATGACTGCATCGTGATGTACGATTCCTACACATTTCCTTACACAAAAGAACAAACAGACAATTTCAAAAAACTCCTGGAAGAAGGAATTGCGCTGGTGGTTCTGCATCACAGCGTGTGGGGGTTTAACGGTTGGAGCGAGTTTGCCAAAATCGCGGGTGGTCAATGTTTTTTCAAGGATGGTTATGAAATCGATGGCACCACCTTCAGCACTTCGTTATGGGACCATGACCAAACGATTCAGGTGAAGATTGCCGACAAGGATCACCCGATCACGCAGGGAACCGATGATTTCACGATCATTGATGAAGCTTACGCCAATGCCTATATCCACCCGGATGTCCATGTCCTTTGGACGACGGACCATCCGAAATCGGACAAGGTGATTGCGTGGACATGGAAATACGCAAAAAGTCCGGTTTTCACAACCATGCAGGGGCATGACGCCAAAGTTTATTGCAACCCGGGTTTCAGCCGGACCGTCCACCAGGCGATTCAATGGACGGTCAACGAACTTCGCAAGGAGAAGTAATCGGCACAAAATTCATGAACCATTGACATTGTGTTCATCAAATTGAATGAACACCAATCACTTCATTCCCAAGGAGAGTATGATGAATCACCCATTGATATTGAAAGCCGCGTTGTTTTGTCTCATTTTGTTTTCCACCCTAGCGGTTTGTTCCGCACAGGATACGAACTCCCTGTCAGCGGGCACGGCGAAAGTCAGCATTAATCCCGAGCAATTTCCCGTGATTGTCAACGGAGGATTTCTCAGCGGTCAAGCGAATAGCATCGTGAGTCCCGTTTTTGTGCGGGCGTTGGTTCTCGATAATGGTTCATGCCGTATCGCCATGGCGACCATCGACGTGTGTATTCTCGATACGGGTTTGTGTCATTCCATTCGCAATGAAGCCGCACAACAAACCGGCATTCCTGCGGATCACATCGTTGTCATGGCAACGCACACACATTCCGGAGGTTCCGTGGTCGGGGCTTTGGGGACGCCTGCGGACGAGACTTATACCGAACTGGTCCGCCAACGGACGATTGAAACGATTGTCCAGGCGGCGTCAAATCCCGTACCGGTGAAAATCGGTTGGAAAGCCATGAATTTCCCGGAAGGCACCCATTGCCGCGTTTGGATCACCCGGCCTGATAAAATGCAAACGGATCCGTTCGGTGACAAAACCGTCCGCGCGATGATGCACCCGGGTTACCAGAACCCCGACTATATTGGTCCTTGCGGTCCGGTCAATTGCCAATTGTCGGTCATATCGCTCCAAACGCTTGATGGAAAACCTTTTGCCGTTTTTGCCAACTATCCGATGCACTATTTCGGAGCCGGCGCAATCTCTCCGGATTATTTCGGTCTGTTCTGCAATATCCTTGAAGAGCGACTCGGGATTGATTCCTCCCGTGAGTCTTCCGGTCTTGTCCTGCATTCACAGGGAACGAGTGGTGATTTGCATTGGATGGATTACAACAAACCGCCTGTCAGCATAGGCATTAATGATTATGCGGCGAAACTTGCCGATGTGGCAATGACACTCTTGGCGGACGTTCAATACCATGACTGGGTTCCGCTTGACGCCAAACAGGTGATTCCAACCTTTGATCGCCGGCGTCCTGATGAATTTCGACTTGCCTGGGCTCGTGAAAAAGTCCGTGAGTTGGACCATATTCTTCCCAAAGACCGTCCGGAAGTTTACGCTTATGAAGCGATTTTCCTTGACGCCGATCCCAAACGGGACGTTCCGTTGCAGGCCATTCGCATCGGCGATGTCGGCATTGCCGCCATCCCATGTGAAATTTACGCGATCACCGGCCTGAAACTTGCGCAATGCAGCCCGTTTGAAATGCAAATCACGCTGGAGCTTGCCAATGGGGGGGAAGGCTATATTCCGCCACCGGAAATTCATCCGTTCGGTGGGTATAATACTTGGCCCGCCCGTTCCGCTGCTTTGGTGGCAACGGCGGAAACGGAAATCGTCGAAATTTCACTCGGTTTGCTGGAAGATTTGGCAGAGCAAAAAAGGAAAACACCCGTTCCCCTGCAGACAACGTATTCCGATACGGTGCTTGGTGACAAGCCCTTTGTTTTCTGGCGGATGAACAATATCGACGGCAAAACGTGTCCTGACAGTTCCGCAAACGCAAAACAGCCGGGAACCTATCAACCCTGCGTGGCCTATTGGCTGGACGGTCCGGAATTTGCCGGAAAAAACGGTGAAACGGTGATGATTCCGGCGGCACATTTTGCCGGAGGGTGTCTTGAAGGAAAACTCGAAGGATTGCCAGTGGATTACTCTTTCGAGACATGGATTTGGAACGGTTTGGACCCGGAAACCCGCCTTGTCACCGGCTATATTTTTTCGCGTGACCCGTCAACTGCAAAGTCTCTGGTTGGCGATCATCTTGGAATCGGCGGAACTCACGAGGATGGAAAAACAAAGGGCCGCCTTTTCCTCTACAACGGTAACGATGGGAAAAGTATCCTTGTCGGTCAAACGGAGATTCCTCTGAAAGAATGGATACACGTTGTGATGACCCGCGAAGGTGACAAGGTTTCACTTTACATCAACGGAAAACTTGACGCACAAGGCGATATTGCCCGAACGTTTGACTATTCTGAACCGTCGGTGGTTGTCGGCAATCGAAGTGACCGTTTTGCAGGCTTTGAAGGAAAAATGGCCGAAACAGCGTTCTATGATCGCGTTCTTAGCGCGAAAGAAATTGAAAATCACTGGAAATCCGCCTTGGGCAGGTAGTCGTGGTGTGTCCAATTAAGGCGGGGCGGTCACACACTGTGACCGCCGCAAGGTGATTGCCAAAGCAGGCATTGTTGTTTTGATTGAAATCGGGTAGAATTAGTTGCTTCTGCAATCAATGACTGTAAATTGGCACGTCAATCAAAACGGCGAAAGAAATCGAACTGTGGAACGCATCAAAATCTGGTTCATTGCAACGCGTCCCTGGTCTTTGACGGCGTCATTGATTCCCGTGACGCTGGGGGTGACCCTGGCCGCTTATCATACGGGAGACTTTCACTGGCTGATCGGGCTGTTGACCGTATTCGGCGGTTGCTGTTTGCATTTGGGCACGAATATGATCAATACTTACGGCGATTTCATTGCCGGGGTTGACACCAAAGAATCGTCCGTGACCTGTCCGCAACTGACCCACGACATCCTGACGCCCCAAGCGGTGTGGCGGGCGGGTGTGCTTTTCTTTGTCCTGGCCGCTTTGCCGGGGATTTACTTTGTCTGGCTCCGGGGACTGCCGGTTTTGATTGTCGGCCTGATCGGAATCATCATCGGCTATGGTTACACCG
>WRMR01000018.1 GCA_009776995.1 Planctomycetaceae bacterium
TGTAGGTGTATGAATCCCCCCGCTCGAACATGTGGCGCAAATGTTCCCAGAGATTATATTTCAATAGTACCCAAAGCGTACCATCAGAAGCCCCGGCAAGATAGGCAAAAAACACGTTCGGGAACAGCAACAAACTGCTCGCGAAGATGATCGGCATGACACCCGCTTGATTGATTTTCAGTGGCAGGTATTGGCGATTGCCTCCACCGTACATGCGATTGCCCCGAAAGTGCTTGGCACTCTGCGTCGGGATGCGTCGCTGACCTTTGGTGATGAAAACCACACCGATAACCACACCGACGAACATGGCGACCAAAAGCAAAATTTTGTCAACGCCCATTTCACTGCCGAGTTGTCCGCCTGTATCCTTGATTCCCTGGAAAATCTCATGCAGAGCCTGCGGCATACTGGCGAGAATACCGGCCATGATCAAAAGGCTGATTCCGTTACCGATGCCGTACTCGTCGATTTGCTCACCGAGCCACATGAGGAAAGCCGTACCCGTTGTCATGACGAGGACCATCGCGATGAACCAACTCGTCGTTAACCCATTGGGACAAAGGTTTTGATTGAGCAAGCCCTGAGAGCTCAACATTCTCACCATGACCAGACTTTGAATGATACAAATCGGGATGGTAGCGTAACGGGTGTATTCGTTAATTTTACGACGACCGCTTTCGCCCTCTTTTTGCAGTTCGGCGAGTTTCGGGATAACCGTTCCAAGAAGCTGAAAAATAATCGACGCCGAAATATAGGGCATGATGCCGAGCCCGAAAATCGTGATCTGCTTGAGCTGGCTGCCGCTGAACAGCGAAATTTGCCCCAGAAGGTCTCCGAGTCCTGCTGTGGAGGTGATCATGTCGTGAAACTTGGACGAATCGACAATCGGGAGCGGAATGGCCCAGCCGACACGATAAATCGCCAACAACCCCAGCGTCAAAAGGATTTTCTGACGTAATTCAGGAATCGAAAAAATTGTTCGTATTTTTTGGAACATTTCCGGGACATCCTATCGAAATGCAGAATGAAGAGTGCAGAATGCAGAATGCAGAATGATTACGGCATTGGTTGAGACAACGAAAAACTCCATAAAAATTCTGATATTCCCCATTCTGCATTATGCAACAATGTCGGTTTTTATTTTTTGTCGAAGTTTTTCCGGGTGATTCTTGTCCCCATTTTATTGCGGACAAGTTTTTTCTTGCCAGGCAGGACGGTGACCTGGCCGCCTGCCTTTTTGATCGCCTCTTCCGCCGATTTGCTGAATTGGTGAGCCTCAACGGTAAGTGATTTTGTCAATTCCCCATGTCCGAGAATTTTCAACTCTTCAAATTTTTCCTTGATGATCCCGGTTTCTTTCAGTATGACAGGCGAAACGGTTTCATTGGCACCGAAAAGCAATTCCAGGTCGCCGACATTGATCGTGGCCACTTTTTTCGCGAAACTGTTGGTGAAACCGCGCTTGGGAACACGTCGTGCGAGGGGCATCTGGCCGCCTTCGAACAAGGGGTTCATCGAAAAACCGGCACGGGAGCCTTGACCTTTGTGGCCGCGACCGGCGGTTTTTCCCTGGCCGGAACCCGTCCCGCGACCGAGACGTTTGCGGGCTTTTTTGGGAAAACTTGCTCTGATGACATCTGTCAGGTTCATGATAACACCACTCCTCGAAGTTGTTCGACCTCGGATTGATTGCGCAGTTTCATCAGGGCGTCAATCGTGGCCTTGACGACATTGGTCGGATTGTTCGTACCCATACTTTTGGTCAAAATATCGTGAATGCCACAGGCTTCACAAACCGCCCGCACGGCAGCACCAGCAATCACGCCTGTTCCCTGGCTGGCCGGGACAAGAATAACTTCCGCCGCACCGAAATGGCCATGCACTTCGTGCGGAATGGTTGTGCCGTTGAGGTTGACCGGCTTCATGTTTTTCGAGCCGTCCTTGATCGCCTTTTCGACGGCGGGCGGAACTTCGTTGGCTTTTCCGTAACCGGCGGCCACTTTCCCTTTCCCGTCACCGACAACGACCAAAGCCGTAAAACTGAACCGACGACCGCCCTTGACCACAGCGGCACACCGCCTGATCTTGACGACCTTATCAATCAGTCCGCTCGATTCTCCGCGTGTTACATCATTTGACATGAAAGCATTCTCTTTATCATTTCGTGCCTTGAGAATCATGAATCATCGTCAACAATGATTCACTCTTCACTCTATCACTCATCGTTATTCACTATCCACACCTTTGCCACCGAGGTCAAGGCCGTTGTCCCGGGCGGCGTCGGCCAACGATTTGACGCGACCGTGGTACTTGTAGCCGCGACGATCAAACGCCACTTGCGAAACACCGGCTGTCACGGCTTTTTTCGCGACCGCTTCGCCGACTTTCGCTGCGGCGTCACAATTTCCACCATAACCGATACTGCCTCGCAAATCCTTGTCCTGCGTACTGGCCGAAGCAAGAGTGACGCCATTTTCATCGTCAATCACCTGCGCGGAAATATGCTTGTGACTGCGAAACACCACCAATCGGGGACGTGTCGAATATCTTTTGACCGCGTTACTGACACGGAATTTGCGTGTCTTTCGACTCTTGTTCAGTTTAATTTGTTTTTTCACTTCGACACCAATTCAATAAATCGAAAAATCGACCGATCAGGAAGCCGGTGTCCAAGACGCCCGGCTCAACATGACATTCACAAAACCAACCCCTGACAGTGTATTACTTCTTCTGCGCCTTGCTTTCCTTGCGGCGGATGACTTCGCCTTCGTATTTGATTCCTTTTCCGAGGTACGGTTCCGCCGTTCGCACGGCACGAACCGTCGCGGCGAACTGCGTGACCCGTTGCTTGTCGATTCCTTTGATTTCAACGTGTTGCTGGTCCCGGCATTTCACGTCCAAACCGTCGGGGATGGGGTAATGAACTTCGTTGGCAAACCCGACCCGCAACTGTAATACATTGCCCTGAATCGCCGCCAGATAACCGGTTCCGAAAATTTCGAGTTTTTTCTCATAGCCCTGGCTGACGCCGACGACCATGTTGTTGATCAAGGCCCGGGTCAGCCCATGAAACGCACGGGCCTGGCGCGTTTCGATTTTCGGGACAACAAGGATTTGGCCGTCCTTGTTTTCGACGGAAATCTCAGGACGAACGGGCATTTCGAGCTTGCCCAACGGTCCTTCGATCTCAATCTGCTGACCGTTGATGCTCACTTTGACTTTATCGGGAATCTGTATTGGTTTTTTACCGATACGTGACATGATGATGTTCCTGTCGTGAAAAGTGAATCACTCACCAAGTATTCAAATCCAACTCTTCACCCTTTGTTATTCACTCTTCGTATTTTTTCTCGCCTTCGTGGTGAAATTTCAAAATACACTGCAAAAGCTTTTTACCAGATTTCGCAAATCACTTCACCGCCGACATTGCTCTGACGGGCTTCCCGGTCACTGATCACACCGCGGTTGGTACTCAAAATATTGATACCCAGTCCGTTGAGTACCGGCTTGAGCAAAGTGGCACCTTTGTAAATACGCCGTCCCGGCTTGCTGACGCGTTTGACATGTTGAATCACATGCTCACCATTCGGGCCGTATTTGAGTTGGATTCGAATGACGGGCGACTTGGCGTTTTCCGGCGTGGTCACTTCAAAATCCCAGATATAGCCTTCCCGCTTCAGCACGTCGGCAATGCCGAACTTCAGTTTGGAATGCGGAACATCAACGTAGGAATGTTCAACTCGAACGGCATTTCGGATGCGAGTCAACATATCGGCAATCGTGTCGGTCATCATAACAGCATTTACCCTCTACCAGCTTGCCTTTTTAACACCGGGGATCAAACCTTGCTCCGCGAGTTGACGGAAACAAATACGACAGATACCAAACTTACGATAAACAGCACGAGGTCGTCCGCAAAGTTTGCATCGGTTTTCGCGCCGGGAAGAGAATTTGGGAACCCTCTTGGCCTTGGCAATCTTCGATTTACTTGCCATTTGGTTTTACCTTCTGAACAAATGGAGGAAGGATGAAATAACAATTGATTGTATGGGAGCCGTTTCTAGTTTTGCTTCGCCGTCGCGCGGAACGGCATTCCGAACAGTCTCAGCAGTTCGCGGCCTTCGTTATCATCGCGTGCCGAGGTGACGAGCGTGACGTTCATTCCCTGCGGTTTGGAAAAACGGTCGGGATTGATTTCCGGGAACACGAGAAATTCCGTAATTCCCAGATTGTAATTGCCGTGCCCGTCAAAACTGTTGGGGTTAATCCCGCGAAAGTCGCGCACACGGGGCAGGGCGATGGAAATCAGCCGATCAAGGAACTCGTACATGCGTGTCCCGCGCAACGTGACCTTGCAACCGATATTCGAACCTTCCCTCAAACGGAAACCGGCAATCGACTTGCGTGCCTTTGTGACGACCGGCTTTTGTCCGGCGATTTGCGACAAAGCATCGACTGCTTCGTCCATGTACTTCTTGTCCTGGTTGGCACTGCCGACGCCCATATTGACGATTATGGCTTTCAGCCGGGGAAGCGAGTTGACGTTTTTCCGTCCGCACACTTCCGCCAGATTCGGCAGGATTTCATTTTTGTATTTTTCCTGAAGTCGGGGCGTCATTTCGGGAACCCTTCAAATCTGACTGGTCATTCAAAATTTTATTCGACGGTCAAGGCATGACCGCCCTGCCGTTATCACCTGCCGTTATCAATCGTCCTGCCGTTATCATGAGACGGTTTTGGATGCGGCGGAAATCTCGCTGACAATCGCTCCGCACTTCTTGCAAATGCGTTGTTTTCCGCCTTCGGGTTTGAACTTGATGCCGGTCCGCGTTGCACGTTGACAACTCGGGCAAACAAGCATGACATTGGACGCCGGGATCGGCATTTCCTTCGAGAGGATACCCCCCTGGGGATTGCGCTGACTGCGGCGAACATGCTTTTTCAAGACGTTGGCGCCTTCGACGATGACACGGTTCGTTTCCCGGTCAATGGAAAGGATGCGTCCACGCTTGCCGGAATGTGCACCGATCATCACTTGGACAATATCGTTTTTTCTCAGTTTCATCTTCATCTAAACCACCTCGCTGGCAAGACTGATAATCTTCATGAAGCCTTTTTCCCGCAATTCTCGACCGACGGCACCGAAAATACGCGATCCTCTCGGTTCCTTGTCGTTACCCAGCACGACAACCGCGTTCGAGTCGAACTTGACATAGCTGCCATCCTCCCGCCGCGTACTCTTCCTGGCACGGACAACAACGGCTTTGACAACGGAACCCTTTTTAATGTTGCTGCCGGGAATAACGGACTTGACGGAGCAGATAATGATATCGCCGATACCCGCAAAACGGCGTTTCGAGCCGCCCGGCACCTTGATACACATCAGCTCTTTGGCTCCTGTGTTATCCGCCACATCGAGTCTGGTTTGCATTTGAATCATGACAAAACCCGTATCTTCACTATGCTATGTGTTCTGAAAATGTATCACTCGCAAAAAGGAAACAAGGGAGAAATACGATTTCAGCGATTCACCAATCATTTCACTCTTCGTTATTCACTCTCCGCCTGCGACCCGGCCGCCAATGCGCTCTGACGCAAAGCAACGATGTCGATCACGTTCCCCTTGCTGACAACGCGGCGGAGAACCCAGCGTTTTGTCTTGGAAATCGGCCGGCTTTCAATGATTTCCACCGTATCGCCAAGAGCGGATTCGTTCTCCTCGTCATGGACGTGGCAGACCGTCTTTTGGCGAATGTACTTGCCGTACTTCCTCGACTTCACCGTTCGCGGGATTTCCACGCGGCGCGTTTTCGACATTTTGGCACTGGTCACAATACCAACTGCTACCATTTTCGGCATGAGTTTGATCCTCTTACTCCCTCCTCCAGGAGGCGGTGGCTAAACAGGGAACGATCCCCAATAACTATTAACTTGCTACCAGTTCCCGCTGTCTTTGCACGGTTAAAATTCTTGCGATGAGTCTGCGGTTCTTTTTCAGTTCACTCGGAACGTCCAGACGCTCCATACGGGCCTGCATTTGCAACCGGAAGAAATTCTCCTCCGTCGCCTTGAGCATTTCGGCCAGTTGCTCACCGCTCATTTGTCGAAGTTCACTTGCTTTCATGTGATCAACCCTCGTATCTTTTTACAGCGGTCACGGCGTGACCGTCCTGCGTATCTATTCTTTTCTGAAAAGCTAAATGGACTTGCGTTTGATCATACGGCATTTGACCGGCATTTTGTGTGCCAAACGGTTGAAACAGATTTTCGCCGTTTCTTCCGGCACACCGCCGATTTCATACATCACCGTCCCCGGCTTGACGACAGCGGCCCAAAAATCCGGTTCGCCTTTCCCTTTTCCCATGCGGGTTTCAAGCGGGATGGAGGTAACGGAACGGTGCGGGAAAATGCGGATGTACAAACGACCATCGGTCCGAAGGTACTGCTGAACGGCAATACGTCCCGCTTCGATGGTTTGCGCACTGATCCACCCGCCTTCAACGCATTGAAGACCGAAATCACCAAAGGCCACGGTTTCGCCGCGTGTGGCGTTACCTTTTATACGACCTCTTTGCACCTTTCGATGCTTGACTCTTTTGGGCATTCGAGCCATCGTTTATCCCCTCGCTATCATATTCGCCTTGATTGATCCAAACTTGAACTCCAATGTGGCCCTGGGCGATCAACGCCTCGTCGAAGCCAAAATCGATTTTCGCCCGCAATGTCGAAAGGGGGATGGAACCTTCAATCGCCTTTTCACAGCGTGCCATTTCCGCGCCACCCAAACGACCGGCCAGGCGGATTTTGATCCCTTTGGCACCGGCGGCCATGGTTTCTTCAATGGCCTTTTTCATGGTCCGGCGAAATCCCGCCCGACGCTGAAGTTGCTCCGAAATGTTTTCCGCCACGAGCTGCGCGATCAGTTCCGGACGTGTTTCCTCTTCAATTTTGAGGTTGATTCTGCGCCCCGTCAGTTCCTGCAAGCGGTTTTGCAACTCTTCAATCCGCTTCCCGCTCTGACCGATGAGTACACCCGGCCTGGCCGAGTGCAAAATGACGCGTACTTCGTCGCGTGTCCGCTCAATCACGATTTTCGAGATCGCCGGGTTCATTCCGCGACCTTTGTCGTCGTCTTTCGGCTTTTGTTTTTTGATATAATCACGAATCAGCTTGTCTTCGACAAGGAGTTCGGCGAACTCTTTTTTGGAAGCGTACCATCGACTCTTCCAATCTTCCATAATGCCCGTTCGAAAGGCAACCGGATTGATTTTTTGACCCATAACTCCACTCAGAAATGTGATTTCTAATGATTGTTCAACCAAGTTCGACGGAAATGTGCGATGTCCGTTTGATGATGGTCATGGACGAGCCGCGCGCCTTTGGCCGCCAGCGCCGGCTCGAAGGGCCGCCATCGACACGAACATCAATCACCGTCAGGTTGTGTGCATTGGGAGCCCGGCGGTCCCGCGCGTTGGCCATCGCGCTTTTGAGGACTTTCTCGATCATTCGCGCACCACGGTTGGGGTGATATCGCAAAATATTCAAAGCCGAGTCCGCCGTTTCCCCACGAATGAGGTCGGCGAAAGGGCGAACCTTCCGGGCACTCATTCGTGCATATAAATGCTTTGCAACGTACATGTTATTTCACCTTCGTCCATTCGATTTCAAACGTGATTTGTTTTTCACCACGAAGCACGAACCAGGCACAACTTTGATTTTCCCATCTCTGCACTCTGCGTTCTGGGCTTATTTTTTGCCTTTGCCGCCATGACCCCGGAAAAGCCGGGTTTGCGAAAACTCGCCCAGCTTATGGCCAACCATTTCTTCCGTGACAAAAACCTTCAAAAACGACTTGCCGTTATGCACCATGAACGTATGGCCGACAAATTCGGGGACGATGGTGCAGGCTCTGGCCCAGGTTTTGATTGGTTCTTTTTTCCCGGATGCGTCGAGTTTTTCCACCTTCGCAAACAATTTCAGGTCAACGAAAGGGCCTTTTTTCAGTGATCGAGTCATGTCTCTATACTTCGGCACCGGTTCAAGCCCGGTGGTAAACGATGATTCAGCAATATAATTTTTTGATGTCTAACGCAATTTCAGGATACCGTAACGCCGACTCCGACGGCGGCGGACGATGGACTTGTTTGAAGGCTTGCGGTGCTTCCGTGTTGAGGTTCCTTTGGTTGGCTTGCCTGTCGGCGTCACCGGGTGGCGACCACCTTTGGTGCGACCTTCACCGCCACCGTGCGGGTGGTCAATCGGATTCATGGCCGTTCCGCGAACATGCGGCCTGCGACCAAGCCAACGCATGCGACCAGCCTTACCGATGACAATATTCATGTGGTCCGAGTTCCCGACAACGCCAATCGTTGCACGACATACCATTGGGACACGCCGGATTTCGCCGCTGGGCATGTTCAGCTGCGCCCAACCGGAGTCGCGCGCAACGAGCGTCGCCTTCGACCCCGCAGAGCGGCACATCACACCGCCACGGCCGGGATGCAGTTCAACGTTGTGAATTTCGCTACCGAGCGGGATATGGGAGAGCGGAAGGCAGTTGCCAACAATCGGCGGGGCTTCGACACCGCTCATCAACGTTGTGCCGACGGTCAGACCTTCGGGGGCGACGATGTAACGTTTTTCGCCGTCGGCGTAATATAGCAGTGCAATTCGCGCCGAACGGTTCGGATCATACTGAATCGCGGCAACTCGTGCGGGAACACCGTCTTTATTGCGGCGAAAGTCGATCTGTCGGAACTGCCGTTTGTGACCACCGCCACGATGACGCACGGTAATCACGCCCTGATTATTGCGGCCACCGGTTCGTTTTTTCGGCTTGAGCAACGATTTGTGCGGCTTCGATTGGGGCGTCAGTTCCTTGAAGTCGCTTACGCTCATGTTGCGCCGGCCGGCATTGTTTGGCTTGTATTTGCGAATGCCCATGACTGTTATGCTTTCAATTGATATCTGTCGTCCGTTTCCTCCGCCAGTGGCTTGACTCCAGTGCGAACCCGATTAAAAGAAATCGATTCGCGATTCCGAATCCAGCTTGACGTAAGCCTTTTTCCAACTCCGGGTATGGCCTTCCTGACGACCGCGGCTTCGTCTCGGCTTGCCTTTGCGGTTCTGCGTATTGACGAACAACACCTTGACGTTGAACAGTTCCTCGACGGCTTCCTTGATCTGCTTCTTTCCGGCCATTTTGTTCACTTCAAACGTGTACATATCAAGTTGCTCGGACCGGTGCAATCCTTTTTCCGTCACAATGGGACGCAAAATCACCTGGTGCGGCTTCAATTTCAAGTTGCAATCCGTAATATCTTTTGAGCGCGGCATGACTGCTGATCTTTCCGGTATTTGTTATGAGTTCACCACACAATGGTAAATAATGATTCATTTTTCACTTTGCGCTTTTCACTCTGCACTCTGCGCTTCCCTGAGCGGTCTGCGGAAGGTCTCCAGTGCTTTTTTGGTCATCACGACCTTTTGCGGCTTCAAAATCTGGTAAGCGTTGATCTCGGCGGCTGGCAATATGGTCGTTCGCGGAATATTTCTGCCACTTTTATAAACGATCACATCGTAAGTATCCGTCGCAACAAGCACACTGACATCCACTTTCAAATTGGCCAGCATTTCGATCATTCGCTTTGTTTTGATTTCGTTGATTGTCAGTTCGTCGAGCAAAATGAGGTTGCTTTTGTCGATTTTGCTCAAAAGTGCCATGCGGGTCGCCGTTTGCAAAGCCTTGCGAGGCAAGCGATACGAAAAATCCCGGGGAGCTTTCGCGAAAATGTGACCACCGCCGCGACGCACGCCACTGCGTCGATGGCCTGCACGGGCGTTTCCCGTTCCCTTCTGACGGTACATCTTTTTCTTCGACCCGGACACTTCGGCACGTGTCTTCGTTTTGGCCGAACCCTGTCGCAGGTTCGCCTGATACATTACCACCGCTTCGTGCAACAACTTGATATTGATGTGTTCGGCAAGTTCGCGTTCGTCCAAGTCGAACGTTTCCACTTGATCACCACTCATATTATAAACAGGAATTGAAACCATTCCGGCACCATTCAGCTTTTGACGTTAATATCGTTGTGTTTTCGATTGCTCCGCTCACGTTTATTCTTCAGACGCTTCAGGCTTATTTTTCGATTGCAACTTCCATCTGTTGACCTTGGGAGCCGGCATGGTATTGGTCGGTGTGATCGAAAGGCAGGCACCGTTCGGCCCCGGCACGGCACCGCGCAACACAATCAGGTTCTTTTCCTTGTCAATGAAAACCACCTTTTGGTTGCGAATCGTGACTTGGGTATTGCCGTATTGGCCGGGCATGCGTTTTCCCTTGGGGGTGCGGCTCGGATAGGCACTACACCCGGTACTGCCCAAGTGACGGTGACACTTTTTGACGCCGTGCGTTGCTCGTTGACCGGCAAAATTATGACGCTTCATCGCCCCGGAATAACCGCGTCCCTTGGTTTTGGCGGAAACATCGACGGAGAGAACACTGTCAAAAATGTCAACGGTAAGAATTTGGCCAACCTGGTAAGGTTCGATAGAAGTGCGGAATTCGCGGATTTCCTTGAGAGGTTCACAATCGGCTTTGGGTAAGGTTTCGATGCAGGCGACAGAGAGGGCTTTTTGGCGTTTGCTGTCAAGTTTGGCAACATGACCGCGTTCACTGCGAGAGGCCCGACTGCGTTTTTTCTCGCCGAAACCTATCTGCACCGCTTCGTAGCCGTCTTTCGCAATATTTTTTAATTGCAGGACATGACACGGTCCGGCTTGGATCACCGTAACCGGAATCACTGCGCCGCTCTCTGTATAGAGCTGCGTCATCCCGACTTTTTGGCCGAGTAGTCCAATCGCCATTTTGTTTGCCTTACCTTTCCAATCGTCGCAGGGATCATGCCGCGATCCGGCAGATTACCCTTTGACATCCATCTCAAAATATTTTATATCAAATATTCAATGTTATATTGTTTGCTTGAAAAAACTCTTGCCATTTACCGGCCACTGGTCGCCTTGATTTTAATGTCAACCCCTGCGGGAAGGTTCAGCTTGTTCAGCGAATCAATCGTTTTGGCCGTTGCCTGCACGATGTCGATCACTCGTTTGTGTGTACGAATTTCGAACTGTTGGCGTGCTTTTTTATCGACATGAGGGCTGGAATTGACCGTATAACGTTCAATTCGAGTCGGCAAGGGAATCGGACCCCGGACTTCTGAGCCTGTACGTTTGGCGGTATCGACAATTTCCGCCGCACTTAGATCGAGGATATTATTATCATAAGCTTCCATTCGGATGCGTATAATTTCTTTATTTCCAGCAGACACTGTAGTTTATCTCCGGTGTAATCCGATTTCCTGATTGCCAAATAACAGACCAGCAGTATGACCCGACAGTCAAAGACAAAAATTTTATTGACTCAAGTCAACCTGTCAAGTGACTCGGCACAATTTTTTTCGGAAAAGGGGATGAAGCGGTTTTTCCCCAAGAGATATTCCCAAATCGCTTTCCGATCGTATAATAACTCCTGTATTTCTTTATTTCCTGAATTTTTCATGGGATAGGATTGATATGCAACGGGTTATGCTGAAATCCAAAATTCATCGTGCCACGCTCACGGCGACCGACCTTCATTATGAGGGCAGTATTGGCATTGACAAGAACCTGCTCGATGCCGCAGATATTCTTCCCGGTGAACAGGTGCATGTTCTTAACATAAATAACGGCAACAGGTTAATTACTTACGCCATCGAAGCTCCCGCCGGTTCTGGGACCATGATGCTCAATGGTCCGGCCGCGCGTTGCGGTATGCCGGGCGATATTGTTGTCGTGATTTCTTACGCTAACTACGAAGAGCCCGAAATCGGGCCTCTTCATCCGAAAGTTGTCCATGTAAACGATAAAAATCAAATCAAATCGTAAGTGGTCGTCCAAAGCCTTTATTTTGGGCAAAATCTTCCGACAGTTCTGGTTGTTTTGTATTATTTCAATTTATGAATTGAATTGACCGATTTTATTTCTTGACAACCAAATACTGTAAGAATGTATCTTGTATTCAGAAACGCATTTTAATGTACATAAATCCACTTGGGTGGGCTGTTGGTTTTGCCCTGACCAAGATAAAGAAGCAGTAGAAGCCATGTCCACGTCCTATTGTATTCCATGCACGACAACGAGTGTCGGCACGACAAAAACCGCGAATCAAAGCAACGCCAGGCGGATCACAACGGGTAAATCGCAAAAACAAACGCCTGTGAACGCAACGACTGCCCGCTGGTCGTCATCCAACCGCCCGATGAACTCGGCTGTGTCGAAGAAAACGACAAGCAGTACATTTTCGTGTCCTACAAATTATATGCGCTCGTCAACAGCCGTGCAAAGTTCCAGTGTACAGCAATCAGCGAATAAGACTTACATAAACAGCTACGGCTTGTCTCGACAATCGGGCGGAGGGAATCGATTCAACTGCTATGGATAGAAGAAAGTAATAAAAAACACAACCCCGGCGTTTGTGTCCATCAGGGGTTGTGTGAATCATATCAAACGTTTTCCTAAAGCATTATCGAGCAGAAGGAGTGCCGACAGAAACCGGTCGTACTGGTTTATCATTGTCGCTAGCCAAAGCAGCAATGCCCGTCGCAAGGCCAGCAGCTCCAAGGGCGGCTCCAAGCATTCCAAAATTCCCGGCGCCAGCCGCTGCACCAAATCCACCGGCCGCCGCTCCACCAGCACCAGCCGCAACAGGACCAGGAACTGCTCCTGGAGGAACCACTGTACCACGATTAGCCGCAAAACGAAGAACAATATCTTCGACCACAACCAGTTTCAGGTCATTTGCCACCCCTGTGTCAGGTGCAAGAGCCGGAATACTTGGTTCATAAGCAGTCACTTTGAAATCCAAACTGTACAGCTTGCCCTTATATTCCACGATTGCCGAATAAGAACCAACTTCCGCTGGGTCAAAAGTAAAAAGACCATTCTCATCTGTTTCGACAGTGATAATAAAATCGTCACCTCCGGTGAACGTGATCTTTGTTCCTGGGATCGGCTCACCAACACCGTTCACGTCAAGAAGCAAAACCCCATCAACGGCACCAGCGGAATTGGTGACCACTCCATGTTGGTATTTGTTGTACGAAGCCTGTTCATACAAAACATTTCCATATTGGAGATCACGCACTGCATTTTGAGCAAAAGACAGTTGAGCCAAAAGTGCGACAAAAACAAACAAGGAAACACAAAAAATAAATCGACGCATAATTGTACCTTTCAAATCTGTGAGAGAAGTTGTTCTCTGTTGTTTCTAAATTTTCCAACCGGTGTAGTAATTCTAATCACCCGAATTGTAATTGTCAACCCACAAAACCTAAATTATTTTTTTGTTTCCTAATTTTATCGAAAATAACAACAAAAAGTGGAAACGAAAGTCATCTTTGCAAATCCTTTGCCAAAGACTTAGCTGGAAAGTTTGGCTCAAAACACGGAAGGTTCTGAAATATTTGTGGAAATAATGACCGCACACAAATCCGTTTCTGCTTCCTGACGGTCATTGATTTTTACAAAATCTTTCAATGAACAAACCGCATATTCTGCTCCCGCTTTCCTCATCAAGCCAAAAATCCTTGTAGTATCAGCATTTGTGTACTGATGATGGTCGGGAAAAACCATCGTTTTCTTCACCAATGCCCCACAGTCGGTTATTGTGCGAAAAAAGGCATTGGGGTTTCCCAAACCACAAAAAGCCAAAACGAGTTTCCCGGCAATTGCATCAATATTTTGCTTTTTCCCAGACAAAAACAACAAACTTGATGGGGTATGTGTCATTTCCACCCAGTTTACATCCGGTGCAAAATGCTGCACTATGCCACACAATCTGTTTTTTTCTGCAACATCAACTGTATCAGATCGAGACAGTATGACTGTATCAGCACGTTTCATTCCGGAAATCGGTTCACGGAGTAATCCGCGCGGTGTTATTCGATTATAACCAAACGGATTTGTGGCGTCTATGAGTAAAATATTTTTTTCACGAAATATTTTGCGGTGCTGGAAACCATCGTCCAGCAGGATAACGTCGATTTTTCGCGTACCGTTTTCACCCGTGTGTTGTTCCAGAAGTTGTTGTATCGCCGTAAACCTTTTTTTTGAAAAGGCTTGCGGCACATCAGGCAACAACATCTTCAGTTCTTTCGCCTCGTCGTTCCAACCGGTTTCGTCGGCATGATAACCGCGACTGACAATGGCCGGAAATTTTCCTTCGTCGAGATATTTTTTTGCCAACCAAGCGACAAAAGGTGTTTTTCCCGTCCCTCCAACGGTCAGATTGCCCACACTGACAACCGGGATATCCAATTTTTCGATTCTGCGCAATCCTTTGTCGTACATGAAATTACGAACTCGAATCGCCAAACTGCAGGGCAACTCAAGAACGGACAGACATGCTCTCACGAATCGGGAGAAAACATCCGTTCGCTTGCCGGAGATGATGTCGAAATAGGCTTGGTGATCAAATGTCATGGAAGAAGAATAAAATAGGATATCAAACTCTACTGTCCCACGCCAATATTATGGTGTTTTAAGTAGGACAGTAGCCGGAAACGTAAGTGATCGGATGGGATTTTTGGGCCACGGATTGGCACAGACGAAACACGGATTTTTTCCGATTCCTGAAATCGGAAAAAATTTTTGCGCGGTCATCTGTCACTGGGATTGTTGTGTTTCATCCCAGGTCTTTGAGACCGGGATGAAATGAGATTTTAGTATCTTTCCAGAAGTAACCTTTACAATAGTTACGTTCATTTCGGTTTGCTCGAATAGTTCCATTTTCCCAAGACATCATCGTGAACGACGTTCAGGAAGTCAAGTTGTTCATTGGTGATTTTTCGTTTTTTCGGATAAATTATTGTGGTCTTCCATTGCGTAAACTTTCAAGCCGGTGCTGCTCGTTGCCCGATAAAATGAGACTCTCATTCAGTCACGATGGAACTCAAATTCCGTGAACGCATACAAAAAATCTTCCCCGGCGAAAGCCTCACGTCTCCAACTCGCGGAAATCGGGCGTATCACTAGGTGCAGTGGGGTCGTGTTCTTTGCCTTGTTTGGCATCGTGTTTTGGAGAATCAAACTCCGGCGTCGGCATTTCGGCCAGTCCGAGTTGTTCGAGCCGCCGGTACAATCGCGGTCGCGTCATGCCGAGCAGTCGTGCGGCTTTGGCCTTGTTTCCCCGTGCAACTTTGAGAGCGCGTTGAATCAACTCCAGTTCGAGTGTTTGCAGATAATTCTCAAGGTCGATTTGTTCTTCGACGTAACGGACGCTTTGCGCGTCGGCGGCCTGACGTAACCGAACAGGCAGGTCACTCGCCCGGACAAGTGTGCCTTTGGCATTGGCGTGTGATTCCGCGACCACCTGGATTAACTCATCGAGATTTCCCGGCCAGTGATACAGCGTCAGTAAATCCAGCGCATCGGCGGCAAAACCTGTTCGTTGCGCGACGGTGACATGCGATAGCGGCTTGCCCGATTTTTTATCCTCCGCCAACGCGCGCGCGTTGTGCTGTTCGAGAAACCACTGGGCCAACAGCGGGATGTCGTCCCGGCGTTCGGTCAACGGCGGCAGGTTGATCATGATTGTTGCCAGGCGATAAGGCAGTTCCGGGTGGTTTTGCCAATCAGACGGTTCGAGCGGCGATGTGCCGATGATTCGCATGTTGCCGGGGTTGTTTGCAATGACGGAGGCAACCAATTCCGCCGGTCCCGGTTCGAGCAAGTCGGCGTTGTTCAACAGGAGCGTATGCCGCTTTTGCCGGTCGGATTTCGCGTAACGCCGATAGAAGGCGTGAATCGTCGAGTCGATCAATTCGGACGGCAAGGCGTGACAATCGACCGGGATGACGCCGCCGGACTGTTCCCCGTCACGGCCGTAATGAATCGCGTTGGCCAACGTCTCACGACCGCTGCCGGGCGGCCCGACGATCAACACCGGTACAATCGTTTCCGCCGCAAGCATCGCCTGTTGCCTGGCCTGGTGCATGACCGGCGTATGGCCAATCAGTGCTTCAAAGCGGTAACGTCCCGCCTGGTGACGACGCAGTGCAAAAAGCGTGCGATGCAATTCCCTTGCCTGAAGCGTTTCGACGGTCACGTCCCCGGTTTTCATGGACGATGACAGTGACGCGGCCTCTTCGGGCGAAAGATCGGTCGAATCGACCAGCACCAGCGTTCCGAACATGCCGTCACCAAGTGCCAGAGGCAAAAATTCCGCCCGGCGATAACGGGTTTCCTTCACGGCGTCAACGGCCAAAACCGCTTCGGTTCGCAGACCGCGTTCGACTTCCGGCGGCGCAGCCAGCGATGCGGCCACGATCTCATGGTGCAAACGCGACGTTGAGGTGTGATAGCGGCAGATCAGACCGATCAATGCGTCGGCGTCCACGTTGGCCCACTGGACAAGAGCGTCGTTGAAATAGATGAGCGTTTGCTTCTCGTCAAGCACGTAAACGGGAACGGTCAGCTCCTGCAAGAGTCGCGAAAACCGGCTGACCGAAACGTGTTTGGGCATGGGAATTTCTGGTGGTATGAAAATCAGAGCCGCGACGGTAACGGAGCGGTCGAACCGGGAAAACCGCTCCATGACTTGTATTACTAACGGAGCGGTCATTTCGCTCGATAACTCTCGCGGCTCTGATTAAAATGTTCACGTGATTATTGTATTGCGCAGCTCCTTAATATCGTGGTGCGGTTGCCGTGCTTGCCGTACTGATTGGCATATTGCCTCCTGCCGGTGCAAAATAATCCGGCACCTGACCGCTTTGGGCATACGAGCCGCTGCCCGCGATGTATGTGGGGACCGACTGGAACATCGGCTGTTGCGCCGGTTGGAACATGGGCTGTTGGTACGGGGGTACATTGTCCCCCAATGCCTGGAACTGCACCTGGTTGATTTGGGGATTTTGCATCGCCAAATTGTTCGCGGCGGGACTCACCTGCTGGTTTTGGGCGTTTTGCGCATTGGCCATTTGCGCATTGGCAATCATCAACTGGGCTAGGTATTTCTGCTCATCGGTGGCGGAAGCAAAGCTGTATTCCGGCCTGATCGCCGGCGCAATGCCGTCCCGCGAAATACCCGGCACATTGAATGTCCGCGTGAGCGTCATCTCCGGTCGGGCTTCGCGCGAAACGACATGCTCGGGAACGGTTCCCTTCCACTCGGTCTCAAGCGAGTTCGGGTTGTTCCGGTGTTTTGCCGCGAGAGCCTCCAGTTTGGCCATCTGTTGCTTTTTCTCTTCCTGGTAAGGGTTGACGTAAGTGGGGTCTTCGACTTCGTCTTCACCATTCATCATGCCCGGAAGACTGATCTTGACCTGGTGGCTCATCACCATGACACCGTCGTCGCATTTGAAGCGAACGATCAGCGAGACGTTCTTTTTCTTCGAATCGTGTGCCGCCTCATCCCACGGAACCCAAATGGTGTAGGATTTCCCGAACATCTTGGAATCGCTTTCCAGGTTTTTCAAGTCATCGACCTGGAACCGGATGATGCGTGTCGGGGTCACCCCGTCCTTGTTGGGATCGTCCTCATCGTAGGCATAGACATCGAAATTCCCACGGACACGCAGGGCTTTTTTGCCGGCCGCGTTGTCATAAAACATGACCCGTGCCGCAAAACCCCGCAGGACTTTGTCGCCTTCGTGCCGAATCACCGGATCCCAAATGGCGACAATCTGGGTGGGACTGGACGTTCCGCCCCATGTCGGCAGAGACATTTTTCCCGACCAGGAGGAGCAACCGCTTCCCGCAAGCAGGGTCATCGCGAGAATCATCGCGATGCTCAACAGTGTCAAAGTGGATTTTGTCATGGTCATGATATTCTATCAATAGTCTGGGATTGATAACTTTCCATGATCCTGGGATTGATCATGGATTGTGAACATTTCATTCGAAGCTACTTTTCAATCAGAGCCGCTTTTTAATCAGAGCCGCGAGAGTCATCAAGCGGAGGGATGACCGCTCCGTGACCGTCGCGGCTCTGATTGTTTTCGGGCTCTGATTGTTTTCGGGCTCTGATTTTTATTTACAAACCGGGTTTCGGGAGCGGTGCCAGGTTCGGTTGCGGGAGCATACGATCCTGGTAGGTGGAATTTTCAATGATTTTTTCGTCGGACGGAATCTCGCGGCTGTCCAGGCGGACACTACTTCCGCGCTCGATGATGGTATCGGACGGAGTGAAGTCGCTCTGGCGGGTTCGGATGCTGTCCGTATTGAACATGCCGGCCACATGCGTTGCACACCAATGCATCCGCATCAGTTCGAGCTGCTTGAGTGCGTCGGCTTCATCCTCGGAACGATAAACCTGTGGCGTGAAAATGAAAATCAGTTCCTTGCGCGAACACTGCCTGTTGTTGTATTGGAACAATTGTCCGATAACCGGAATTTTGGAGACGACCGGCACTGCACGGTGGATCATACTGTCTTCCTGCCTGATCAGGCCGCCCAGGACGGCCACCTGACCGCTTTCGGCACGTATCGTCGTCCGAATCCGGGCTTGATTGATTTTTGGCGACCGGATCGTGACGCCGCCCTGGGCAAATATCGGCGTACCGTCATTTTCCGACCCTATCGTCGATTTTTCAGCACTAATCAACATGGAAACTGAATCATCAAGGCTGATTCGCGGCGTGACCGTCAGTGTAATCCCCACATCGGTGGGAGTGACACTGTTGTTCTGAGCCCCCGTCACATCACTTATGTTGACATTGGAGATCATCTGAATGCGCTCACCGACGGTAATCATGGACTCTTGATTATGCAACGCATTGAGCATGGGACGATTCAGAACAGTCATTCGTTTACTCTCTTCCAATGCCCGAACCAGGACACTGACCGACTCGCTCGACGCGGCAAAAACAAAACCGCCATATCCCAATTCGCCGTTTTGCCGTCCCAGTGAAAAATTACTGAGACCTTGCGCCCCGACGTTGCCGGAATTTGCACCGCTGTTGTTTCCCAATGGGGATGTCGTGTCATTGAAATTGATCCCCGGACGACGCGATTCAGAGACAATAATCTGTTCCTGAACCGAACCGACGCCGGGAGTATTGGTCGTTACTGTTCTGTATAAGACGTCATTGTTGGTCAGTATCCCGCGGTCGAACAAGAGCGAATCCTGCAAGCCCAGTTCAAATCCCAGTTCGTTGATGTTGGAAATATCCACTTCACCGATGAGAACCTGGATTTGGACCATCGCGGGACGTTCATCAAGCACCTGGATCATTTTGCGCAATTGTTCAGCGCGGTCCGGCGTCGTACTGACCAGCAGGCTGTTGGTTTCGGTTTCCGCCTGGATGATGACTTCGCTGAGGAAAATGTCCGTATCGCCGACCAGCACACTGGACTGCTGACGCAATTGCCGCTCGTTTTGCAGGAAGGTTTGCAATGTCGTTGCAATAGTCTGCGCGGACGTGTTGAGCAGACGATAAATGATCATGCGGCGGTTGTGCATTTCCGCCTCATCGAGAGTCAGCAGGATCGCTTCGACCATGGCCAGCATGTTTGCCGTACCGAAGGCAACAATGCTGTTCGTTCGCGGATCGGTGGAAAAACGGGGCGGCACCAGGGTGCTGTTTTCGTTGCTACCTTCGATCTGGTAAACTTGCCCCGTCTGTCCGGCGGCACCAGCACCGGCTCCGGTCGTCGTGGGAAACATTGTTTGGAGCATGGACGCCAATGTCGTCGCGTCGCCGTTGATGATCGTGAAAATTTTGATCTGTGCGGTTGCCAGCGGGACACTGTCGAGACTTTGGATCACCGCTTTAATGAGCGGCATGCAATTGACCGGAGCCTTGACGATGACCTGGTTCCCGTTGGTATCGGGGATGACCTGAACGCCCGTAAAAATGCCCGCGTTGATGACGCGTTCCCTGCGATTGGCATCAATCGTTGCGAAGGAAAAACTGGGTTGTTGGGGCGGCTGCCCTTGTTGCGCCGCACCCAAACCGCCAACACCCGTCGTCTGACTTGTCAGTGCCTGAGTGAGAATCGACTGCATGGCGGCGGCTGTCGTGTTGCGAAGCTGAACCAACTCGATACGCATTTCCACGTCGTTGTTCGGCTTGTCCAGTTTCAGGATCAACGCCGCAATTTCCAGCAAGTCACGCGGGGCGGCCTGCACGATGACCGAATTGGTCCGCTGGTCACTCGTGACGGTCACCGCAGAGGCAAGTCCCGCCCCGGTTGTAATCGCTGCGGCACCTTGCTGGCCTGTTGTCGACATGGACAAGCGACTGGTATAAATACTGGTCAGCGTCTGTTGGATGGCTTCTGAC
>WRMR01000019.1 GCA_009776995.1 Planctomycetaceae bacterium
TGCCCGGACATAACACGTGAGGTGTTTCGTCTCGCGGGGGGGTGTTCCCCGCCACATCCAGCAGAGATGAAACCAGCCGTCCGGTCCAGTGATTGGCCCGTGATAATAGGCGTTGACTTCCCCCTCGCCGTCGAACAGCGGCTTGTCGAGAAATCGCCGCCACTGTTTTTGTGTCGTGTCGTAACGATTGCAATACCAATCGCCGTTACCGCTTCCGCCGTCCCGGTACAGGAACAGCAAATCGCCGTCAAGGGTTGTGATAAACTGCGGGTAGGTGCAGCGTTTCTCGTTTTCGCCGACCATCTCCTCAACGCGATGTAGCGACTGAACGTCAAGCGGCTTGTCCGCCCGATAATAAATGAGTGGCACACCGTGCATGTTGCCAGCGACATGCAACACATCGTCTCGGTCAAAGGCCATCGTGATTGAGTTGTGGCTGTCCCAGCCGACTTTCGTATCAAGCTGGCGGAATGTCCAATCGCTGGCATCGCGGTCACGCATGCCAATGACCATATTGCGATCTGCGTCGTAAAAGCCGACAAATTGTTTCCCCTTGTGCGACTTGAGGCAAAAGCCGACCGGGTGACCGCTCCAAACCTGTGCAATATCATCGCGGCGGTCGATTTGATACTCCTGCTGACCGAAAGCCGGGCAGACAATGATAACAACAAAAAGCACCAGCAATGGGATTCGTAAAACCATGGGATACCCCCTCTGTGATGAAACGCAATATCTTCAGCAAACCAACGCTTTCCACTCTACACGATCCTGGCTTCAAAAACAAGAGACAGGGAGGATTGTTATTCTTTTCCATGAACACGATTCCCGTTGTTGCCGGAAAAGCTGTCATGGGCTATAATTTGGTTGATATTTCCTTTGTTTTTCCAACACTCACCCACGGGGTATCCGAACATGGACTTTTTTGCACAACAGGACAAGGTTCGCCGGAAGACGAAATGGCTGGTGTTTTATTACATCCTTGCCGTGGTTATGACATGGCTGGCGATTTACGGGCTGATCGCAGGTTTTCTTGTCAATGGTTCCACTCCGGAGAACGAGTTTTTTATCGTTTCGGCGGAGAGTTTTCTCATCCTCTGCGGGACTTTTCTGCTGGTCGCTGTCATTGTCGGCGGCGGGAGTTGGTACAAGATTTCCGAACTCTCCGCCGGCGGCAATCACGTTGCGTACATGATGGGCGGTGAAGCGGTCGATCCGAACACGCAAGACCCGCTCGAACGGCGGTTGATCAACGTCATTGAGGAGATGTCGATTGCTTCTGGTGTGCGGGTGCCCGGCATTTTTATCATGCGGGACGAACAGGGCATCAACGCTTTCGCAGCGGGTTATACGACGCAGGACGCTGCCGTCTGTGTGACGCGGGGGACGCTCGAATACCTGAACCGCGACGAACTCCAGGGTGTCATCGGCCATGAATTCAGTCATATTCTCAATGGCGACATGCGATTCAACATCCGGCTGATCGGCATTTTGTTCGGCCTGCAAATGATCGCCATCATCGGCTGGTACCTGGTTCGAATCATCGGTCATTCGGGGGCAGGCAGGAGCAGTCGCAGCGACAAAGGCGGCGGCGGTGCCATTATCCTCGTCCTGGCACTCGGTTTGGGAATGATGGTCATCGGATCCATCGGCATGTTTTTCTGTTCGCTGATTCGTGCGGCCATTTCTCGGCAGCGCGAATACCTGGCCGACGCTTCCGCCGTGCAATACACGCGCAATCCGGACGGCATCACAACGGCACTCAAGAAGATCGGGGCGTCGGCTTACGGTTCGCGATTGCAAAACGCCCACGCGCTCGAAGCGGCGCACTTATGTTATGCCAGCCCGATGTCATCCTTCTTTGCCGGTTTCATGGCGACACACCCGCCGCTGAAAGACCGCATCAAGGCCATTGATCCTCAATTTGACGGACGCTTTCCCGCAAAGGTCGAAAAACTGCAAGTCCTCGAAGGTAGGGTCAGTGGTGCTGAAATTTTGGCACGCCACAAGGTCGCAACTTATGAAGCCAAGACCGACAAGCCGGGATACAATTTTCCGCGACAGCGCGGCGGGTTGAGCAATTCCCCCGGCGGCATGGCAAGCGGTTTGGCAGGCGGCATGACGGCTGCGGCGGTTCTCGAAACCATCGGACAACTGACGGCAGGCAATCTCACGATGGCGGCGGCAATGCTCGATTCGATTCCCCAGCCGCTCCGTGTTCAGGTGCGCACTTCCACCGGGGCGCAAGCGTTGATTTACGCTCTCCTGCTCGACCAAAAGCCCGCAATCCGCAACCCGCAACTGACGCTTCTCTCGAAACACACGGACAACGCAATGGTCGCGCTCGTCATGAAAACCGCGTTAATGACCGACACGCTGGACGATGTCCTGCGTGTGCCTTTGATCGAAATGGCGTTTCCGGCGTTGCGGCAATGCGGTCGAGATGATTACGTCAAGTTTCGCGGTGTGGTCGAGGGATTGGTCAACTGTGACGGCAAGATCGACATCTTCGAATACACTTTGCAGGCGATGCTGGTGCGCGACCTTGACGTGCATTTCAAGCTGGCCTCGCGTTTGAGTACGCAGTATTACGCCCCGAAAGGCGTTGCCCAGCAGTTTACGCTGGTGCTCTCATTGCTTGCCCATGCGGGGCATGATGATCCCGCCGAAGTCAACAGAGCCTTCGGGCAAGCCAAAGTCGCCTTCGGGTTCGGCGGTTCGCTTCTGCCGAAGTCGGAATGCACGACGCGCAACCTCGACGCGTCGCTCCGCGTTTTGGCACACACCGCCATGCCGATCAAGCAGAAATTGCTCCAGGCGTTCACCCTCTGCATCTGGGCGGACGGCAAGGTCACGCCGCGCGAACGCGAATTGATCCGGGCCATCGCCGCCATGCTCGGTTGCCCCATGCCCCCGCTGGAACAGGTCGTGTCGTCATGGTAGGATTCGCGAAAAACAAGTCGTAAAATGTAGCAACCGGGAACCTATACCTCACAACGCCAGGAAAGTGAAGTTTTAAAACAGCAACCCGGAGGGTAAGCGACGGATTTTTTCTGGAACGGTACCGTTGAACCGGTCACTTAGGAGCCGCGCAATAATCACGTGAACATTTCCAATCAGAGCCGCGAGAGTTATCGAGCGGAATGACCGCTCCGTAACTGTCGCGGCTCTGAGGGATCGAACAACTTTATTTCGGCATGAGTCCCATGCTGTTCACCAGCAACGGGTCAGGCGATTCGAGCTGGTTGCCGACGATGTGCGCGGCTTCGCGACAACCTCCGTCGCAACGAAACGAATGTTCGCAGGGCAGACAACTCTGCGGCAAAAACGATTTATCCGTGAAACGCTTCCAGTACGGGTGTTCGGCCATTTGGTCCAATTCGCGCCAGTGCAACAGGCGGTGTTCCGAATGATTGCACACCCGCACGTACCCCGACGGGTCAATCACGAAAAATCCGACGGCGGCACTGCATCGCGTCCCGACTTTCAAATGTTCGTACTTCGACGCATCGACCAGGCAAAGCGGCAATTCCGTGCCGACATGCCCGAACCGGTTGGCGGCGCGAAGCACTTCCTCCGTCGTGTCGAGCATTTCGACAAGTTGTTCCACGTTGAGTTCGAGATCGCGGTGTTGCAGTCCGCGACCGCCCGGCATGAAACGGTTGAGCAAAATGGAATCGGCACCCGCGAGCAATGCCTCCGCGACGGTCTCGAACAGTTCGCCGAGATTGCGATTCGTCACAGTGATTCCGGCAACCGTCGCAATGCCCGACTCATGCGATTGGCGCATCCATTCCAGCACGTCATGCGGACTCGTGTCGCTGCCGGTATGCTCCTGAAACGTGGCCAGACCGGGCAGACTCAGACTCAACTGCACCTGATGCGCGGCGCAGAATTGCAACACCTCGTCCGACATGATCCGTCCATTTGACAGCAGATGCGTGCTGATTCCCAGTCCGGCGGCATGGCCGATAACGTCAAACAGGCCGTCTTTCAGTAGCGGCTCGCCGCCTGTGAAGGCCATATCGCAGACATTTCGCGCGGCCAATTCGTCGATCACGGCCTTCCACTCGCCAGTGCCCATTTCCTCTTCCACGGCAAAGCGATCCGCAAACCACGGACACGAGCAAAACAGGCAGGCGTGATTGCAGCGGTACGTCATTTCGAGGACCGCCGTGAGTGGAAGGGATGGGGTGGTACTCATGGTTGATCCTTGACGCCAAACAGTTCTTTGAGCCGCTCAAGTTGGTCTTTGAGAGCGGTTTCACGATCCTGCCCATCCTTATACCTGTCCTTTCCCTGGAGAAAGAGTGCCATCAGTTCGAGATCATACGCACCGTTTGTCAACTCAACCCGGACGGGACTTGGATGATCCGAATATCGAATTTCCAAGTGAAAACAATTTTGCTTCCAACCCCCGGAAGATAACAATTCCGATTTCTGTTCCCAAGTCAAGCCACATAAACCCAATCCGAAACCGCATGTCGGACAATGCTCGGGAAGAATTAACTTTGCATCGACGCCCTGATCCTGAATGCGTTTGAGGGGAACATTGTATTCACGGAGAATTTCGTCCTTCTCGCCCACCTGCATTGTTCGTTCACAATCCGGGCAGGGCATTTGCACAAAGATCGGAGGTGCCATTTTATAGCACATTGCCCCGATCGAGAGATTTTTCGGCGGTTTGCTTTGGGCAAGTTTTTCCAGGCGTTTGACCAGTTCTTCGCGTGTGGGGTCCCGTATTTCTGTGGTGCCGGGATTGCAACCCAGAACACTCATGCCAACCACCCCGGCCAGCGACGCCCCGGCGGCTTTCAAAAACTCGCGGCGTTCGGTTTCTGTCATGGCTTCCTCCTGATCGTTGTTCCCTCTCAACGAAGGGCTTTCTCAAATTCCTTCAGCGATTCACATTTGACCGCCGATTCCATCAGTGATTCAAGAACCACGGTATCATTGATGGCCAAGAGGCGATTGCTCAACGTCTTGGGTAATCGTTTGAACCGTGTGTTCAAATATTTCGCCAGCATTTTGGCTTCCCCTTCGATTTTCCCTTCGATTTTCCCTTCGTCGAATTTTTCTTCAAAAATTGATTTAATCATTGTATCCACCTCATCTTGAAATACAGGTTTCAGTGCTTTTTTCATCATTGCCTCATCCACACGACGGTTGTGGACACGCAACGCCTTGTCCACGAACTGCAAAAGTTCATTCGACAACTCAATTTTCTGCTCTTGATCTGAAATTTCCCGAAGCGGCAGTATCGCTTCGGCAAACTCGTCCTTACGGCCTTCAAGCATCTTTTTCAAGATACCAAGTGCCAGCCGTAACACTGCACCGCCAGCCAACTGATTATAATCCCATGCCGGGAGGTCCACCACGTCGTACTCGATTTCGACAGTTTTTCCCAGCGGCTTGCCGTCGCGTCCTTTCGGCAACGAGTCCGACATCCTGGGATACTGCCCACGATACGGTTTCCTGGCCGTCCGAAGAACGATAAAATACGGTGCCGACAGAATTTTTTTGCCGTCTTTTGTCTCTGTGTCCCAGATCGCGCTGATGTACCGGAGCAGTTTTCGCGGTATCTTTTTCAGACTGCCGCTCTGGTGTTCGAAGACGATCACCGCCATCACGGTTCCCTTGCCATCCTTGAGCGGACACTGGAACACCAGATCGGCAATGCGTTCATCGCCGGTTTTACCGATGTAGTGCGTCGGTGCCGGTTCGATCTTCGCAAGATTAATCTCCGCGACAAACCCGGGGTCGGCGTAATACATCAAAAAGTCGGAGAACACGAGTATGCGGCTGAACATCCGTTTGACGAAAACGTCAACGTAATTCCCCCGCGATTTCGGGGTATCTTCCTGTTTTGACGGCAAATGGGGCGGTTTGGATTTCATATATCCAGTTTAGACCAAAAAACGGGAAAATCAAGATGCGATCCTGTTTACGGTTTGACGCCAAACAGCTCTTTGAGCCGCTCCAGTTGTTTACGCTTCCGAATGTTGTTGAATTGGCCATGTCATTTCTGCACGAGTCCTTGGCTTCATGGCACTGTTTTCACAAGAGATATACAGCGGCTGAGAGAAGGGTACAGCTTGTGATGCCAACGACGGATGATTTTTTTGGTGATTTGTAATGCACATCCCCTCAATCAATGTAAAGTGTGTAAACACCTTCGTCTGTTTCATTTTGTATGCGAAACAATGATATTTGAAACAGCGGACAAAAGCGCGTCGCGAAGAATCGGCTTGGTCAAAAAATCGGTACATCCGGCGGCATGGCATCGGTCCCGCTCTTCCTGCATGGCATGGGCGGTCAGTGCGACAATCGGCGTTTTGACGCCTTTGTCACGAATGATTTTTGTTGCGGTGAGTCCATCCATGACGGGCATTTGCATGTCCATCAGAATGACATCGAACGGGTTTCCGTCTTCCAGTGACCTGACCACAGCATCCACGCCTTCCTGACCATTGACCGCCTGGGTCACTTCAACACCGGCTTTTTTCAGGATCATCGTGAAAAGCCTTTGGTTGTCAATCCCGTCATCGACAAGTAAAACACGACAACCCTCCAGGGAATGACAGCATGATGACTTGGGTTTCGCGAGAGGATTCTGTTGTGGAACCATAATCACTCCCTGTTGGATTCCATCGTTCCAAACCGTTGTGGAGTTCACCTGTTGCGGCAAAAAAATGGAGAAGCTGCTTCCCTGACCCGGTGTACTCGTCACAGTCAGGTCGCCACCAAGCAATCGCATCAGACGCCGCGAAATGGCCAGTCCAAGGCCGGTCCCTTCATAGCGTCGGGTCGAGGAACCATCTTCCTGTTCAAAGGGATTGAAAATTTTCCCCAATGCACTTTTGGTGATTCCCCTTCCCGTATCGTTGACATCCAGTCTCAGTTGACCGAACCCCGCGTCTCTGTCTCCCGACCAGGAGACGATGATCTCGACACAACCCTGCTCCGTAAATTTGAAAGCGTTTCCTGCCAAGTTGATCATGACCTGTTTGATCCGTATCGGATCGGAAGAAATTTCCGCAGGATAAGGGGTCGTGTTTCTGATAACGAAATCCAAACCTTTTTCCCTGGCGGTGACAGTGAAAATCGAATTGATTTCTGACAACAGGTTTTCCAGGGTAAATGTGGACATCTCGACTTTGAGCATTTCCGCTTCAATTTTGGAGTAATCGAGAATATCGTTGAGGATATGCAGCAGATACTCGGAATTGTTGCGGATGACTTGGGCGATTTCCTCGATTTTATTGCGTGACGCATCCTTATCGAGCAGTGCCTCGGTGAAACCGAGAATGGCAGTCATGGGGGTGCGGATTTCATGCGACATGTTCGCCAGGAAACGGCTTTTCGCTTCGGCAGCCATTTCCGCTTTTTCCTTGGAGCGTTTCAGCAGACGTTTTTGTTCCTCCCAGAGCCGGCGTTCGGAAAGAATTTTCGCCAGTTCCGCCAGACCGGCCTGAATGTATTCCACAACGTTCTGATCAATGGAGTTATTCTTGTAATAAAGAACGAAAACCCCTTCCAGACACAGGTTGACCTCAAACGGGAGCGCGATGAGGGCGTTGAAATCCCCGTTGATGGCGACATGCCGCCAGGGAAGGAAATTGCCGGAATGTTTCAAATCGTTGATCAAACAACTGCTTCGCGTCATGACTGCCGAACATGCGGGAAAAGCGTCCTCTTCCGGATACCATGACTCCATGGAAAATGCGGTTCCGTCAACGACATGCGAACAGTTTCCATGGTGAATGGCCGGTGTGATCGTCCGGGATCGCGTGTCATACGGCCCGTACCAGGTTTTGGCAAAATCAAAATGTTCCGTCACGCTGGCGAGAAACGCGCTGATGATTTCCTTTTCGTTCCGCCGGAACGTCGAACGTCGCATTTCGGCCAGGACATGGAGATAAGCCTGGTTTTCCACAACCGCCTGATGAAGCAGGTATTCATCCGTGATGTCGCGAATCAGAACCAGGTGCATTCGTTTGCTTTGATAAGGAATCGGTGTCAGGCTGACGTTTGCGAAAAACTCCGTCCCGTCAAGCCTTTGAGCCACCCAAAAGAAGGGTTTGAGGTTACCGGTTTCACTTCGCTGAAGGCAGTACCATGCCTTTTCACGCGAGGGCTGGCCATCAGGTTGCGTTTCGGGGGAGATGTCCCAGGGTGACAAACCGATCATGTCAGTCGGGGTTTTCGCCCGGTAAAGTTCGGCCATTTTCTGATTGCAGGCGACAACTTTTGCTTCCTCCATCAGAAACGACGCGTCGTTTTGCATCTCAAACAGGATGCGATACCGGGCGTCGCTTTCTTTGAGCTGGAGTGCCTGCTTCCTTGTCTCGGTCACGTCAAAAGTATATCCGAGAATGCTCTGCGGCACTCCCTGACTATCGCAATTGACCACGCTGATGAAGTGAACGTAGCGGATTTCCCCACGGGCATCCTGGATTTTCGCCGTATGGTTGAAACCGTTGCCGAAATGGATGGCCTCGTGCAGATTTTTTCTGGCAATGTCCTGATCTTCCTCGCAGATGATCGCCGCCACCACTTTATCCAACGTCAACTGATCCTCTTGCGAATAATGGAACATCTGATAGTATTCCGGTGAAAGCGCCAGTTTGTCGCTGGCGATGTCGTATTGCCAGAAGCCGACCCCATTGTCATTGAGAAGTTGCTCAATCGCCTGTTCGCAAGAGTCCAACAGACAGGGATCGTCGTTCTGTTCGGGCGGGTCCGTGTCCCGGCTGTTTTGATCGGTTGGGTTCAGTGAATCAATTTCCGGTATCATCTGTTGTCCTTTTCATTGTGAGATGGGTGGGATTGTCCGGGAGGCTTGTCAAACGTCTTGGCGGACGAAATCGTTTGTCTCTGATGACGCCGCTGACAACGTCGTTTCCCGTTGGTTGTGTTCCAGGTTCTTGCGCCAGCGTTCTGCGGCTTCGAACGCGCACCGCTGAACGGCCAGGTTGCGGCTTGCGGCGGCATGTTGCAATGTCTGCCAGGCACCGGTTGTCAAGACCTGCGCCAATGCCATGCACGCGGCAATGCGCACTTCGGTCTCGTCGTCGTTCCCGACAAGGTGGATCAGGGTTTCCTCATATTCCCCGGCCAGGTCCGTGTATCGTGTCGCGTCAATGGCCATCCTGCGGCGAACAGGTTCGGCACTGGCGATTTCCTCATTGATGCGTTTGCGGACATTGGGATCGATACTTCGGACAATCTGTCCGAGGATATACGCCATATTTTCGGTCATCTGGCCGATTTTCTGGAAAAACGTATCCATCCGAAATTCCGGCATCAATTCGAAGATCGCCGCACGCACCAAGGGTGAGGGATGATCATAATTCGACATGATGATTTGATCGGCTTCCTTAATCCGTTTGGCTTTCATGATTCGCAAGGCTTCCGAACAGACGGAAGGGTCGGAATCATAAGCTGCGGCGATGAGGATGCGGTTGACATCGTCACCGTTCCATGCGCGAATGGCTTTGACGGCAGCCCTGCGTCCCTCGGTTGAAGGCAGCTTGAGAACCAGTTCCAGCATGGCAAGAGTGGTTTCCCGTGACAGGTCCGCGTTGGCAACCAATGAGACGAAAGCCGCTTCCATTCCGGCGATGAGTTCAGGAATCACCTCGTTGCCGCGAACAATCCAGCGGAACGTCTTGAATCGTTTCAGGGCGTCTTTGGTGATTTGCGACGGCTTATCCCCAACCATTTGCAGAAGGTTGAAAATGTATTTGCGGTCGTCTTTCGACGTTAATACCAGGTCGATGACCGGGGGTGCGTTGGTGTCGTTGACAAAACTGAGGAGGAGGCGGTAATAGTTGCCGTCCTCACTGTCCTGAAGAAGGCTGACAATGGCTTTGCAGACTTGCGAATGCACATCTCCGAGGACATTGAGCAAAAACGGATAATTCTTTTTCGCCACAAGAAGAAAGGCTTTGACCGGTTCCAGTCGTCCATGAATACCATACCTCCGCACCGGCTCTTCCAACTGGGCGGCGAACCATTCCCTGCGGCGGTCCATGTTCCGGCGTTCGAGATCGGAAGCGGCACCGGCCAACTGGTTGTAAAAACAGCCGGCCAGTTTCAGGATCATTTCAGCGGCCAGTTCGCCCCATTCCGGACGCAACGCCTCGAGCAGCGTGATGACAGCCGGCAGGACTTCATACAGTTTGTTGCGAACAGCCATGTCGCAACCTGTTTTCATCAGGTCACTATCACCACCCCGAATGGCCTCTTCGGCCAATCGGCTCAATCGCTCGGGGGTCAAAAACGCGGCCGTCAGCCATTGTTGCTCGTTGTTGGCAACCAGGTGAAACAGTTCAAGCAGGACTTCCGGATTCTTTTTCAGGTAAAGTCCCTCCAGTGCTTTTTCCCGCACATCCCGTTCGGTGTGATGCAGGAGAAACCGCAACAAATCCCTTGACGAAGGATTTTGTGACTTGCTCAGAAATCGAATGGTTTTTTCAATATGCGCTGACATCGTTCTCCAGGGGTTAGGGACGAGGTGCGAGGGGACACTTGCCACTCGCTACTGGTCACCGGCCACTAAACCGCGCCGCCAAACCACTTCTCATACAGTTCACGGAGCAATTCAGCGGATTCCGCAACTTCCGGCATCCTGACGCCTGCACGCAGGATGGACGGATCGACAAAAATCATCGCAGGCATTTCCAAATTGAGTTCGGAAACGATTTGGCTCAGTACTTTGCGTGTTTTCTTGTCCAAGTCGTGCTGTCTGCACAGTTCGCGGAACAACGCCGGATGCCCCTCGGATTGTCCAAAAATGTTTTCAAAAACTGTTATCATATTTAACATGCGTTTGTTTTTTCTTAGTTACATATCAATATACGTTGCAAAAACAGATTCATCGTTGTTTTCCATGATTTGTTTTTCACATCAATGAATATTGCAACCGTTTTCAAAGGGAGACTCTGCGGATATGCTTCGGACTCTGCTTGCATTGCCATCCGACAAACCATATAATGGGTGCTGTTGGTTGTTCCATCGGTTTTGAAAATAATAAGGGAGACACAGGCAATGAAACGATTTTTGGCAATTCCGCTGTTTCTGGCGGTGATTCTGGTTTTGAATGTCATGCCGCTGTCGGCGGCGGAAATTTGGCGATTGGGCGTTGACGATAATTCCAACCTGGAATTTCTCGACGTGCGGGACTACAACAATTACGTGAAAAAAGTGCCGGGCGAACCGAATTTCGTCATCGGACAAAATCACCCCAAGAGCGATTGGCCATCGGTGCATCCGGGTCCCGCCGACACTTGGGCCGGGAGCAAATCACACACGTTCACCATCGCGTTCGACATGCCGGAAATCAATCCGGATGTTGTGTATGAACTCGTGCTGGACGGCACGGCACATTACGGCCAGCCACCGGTGTTTGAGATTGACCTGAACGGTGCGAAACAGATGCTGGAAACCCACGCCAATTGTACGAGCGACCAGGCCATTGCCGCAGGAAAGGGCGAATCGTTCCCTTACAAGGCGGCTTTTCTTTCCGTTGTACTCAAGGCAAAAGACAATCGCCTGACCATCACCTCAAAACGCGGCTCCTGGTTTTTGTACGATTGCATCGGATTGTATTCGCGCACAGGGAAAATCGACGGGTTGAACGTAACGCCGATGCGCGGTGTGATGAATTCGGGAGCGTACCCGAACATTCCGGCAGGTTCCTTTTTACGAAATGTGAAAGTGGATTATCAGGGCGAAGTGTTGGTCAAGCCGGCCAGGGCGGTGATTTCTGTTGGAAACTTGACGACAGCGCGAAGGCTTTTCCCAACGGAATCCGCTTACGGTTTTGAAGCACAAATCCCTGTTGCAACGTTTGACCAAGAACTTTCCGGCAAGATCGAATTATCGGTTGAAGGCGAAGTGATTGCTGCAAGTGATTTCGTGATTCCCCCCGAACGCCCCTGGGAGGTTCACCTGATTCACCAGACGCACCTGGACGTCGGTTACACGCACACGCAACAGGAGGTGCTGGAACGTCAGGTGCAGGCACTCAAGGACGCGTTGAAGTACATCGACGCGTCGAAGGATTTTCCGCCGGAAGCGAAATTCAAGTGGCACCCGGAAGGCATGTGGGCGATTGACGAGTTCTTCCGCACAGCCACTGAAGAGGAAAAAGCGAAATTCATCGCCGCCGCACAGGCTCGCGATATTCACTTGGACGCCCTCTATTCGCAGGCCATGACCGGGTTGTTCAACGAAGAGGAACTGTACGAACTGATGAGTAACGCCGTCCGCTTCGGCAAGGAACACGGCGTGGTCATCGACAGCGCGATGCAAACCGACGTGCCGGGCTACACCTGGGGCTTCGTCACCGCGATGGCGCAAAACGGAATCAAGTACCTGAACCTGGGGCCGAACCACGTTCACCGGGTCGGGCGGTTGTTTTACTGGGGCGACAAGCCGTTCTGGTGGGTTTCGCCGTCCGGCAAGGAACGCGTCCTCGTCTGGATGCTCGGCACCGGGTATTATCAGTGGCACGGCAAGCCGCGCGACCACCAGTTGCAGGAATCCGAAATTTTCCGGCTCATCGACCGTTATGAAGGTCTTGGCGAGGCGTACCCCTACGATTTGCTGATGGTGCGTTTCGGACTGGAAGGCGATAATGGCCGCCCGAACCCGAATATCAGCGGCGCGGTCAAGGCGTGGAACGAAAAATACGTTTATCCCAGGCTGATTCTCTCGCGGAACAGTGACGCGATGGCCGAAATGGAAAAACGCTACGGCGACGCGCTTCCGGTCGTGGCCGGCGATTATACCGGACACTGGGAAGACGGTGCCGCGAGCACCTCCGAAGCGACGGCGATCAACCGCGCGTCGCACGAGAAAATTTTGCAGGCGCAAACGCTCTGGACACTGCTCAAACCGCAAGCGTTTCCGTTCGCCGGATTCGACGCCGCCTGGATCGACATTCTCATGTACGACGAACACACCTGGGGGGCTTACAACAGTATTTCCAAACCAGACGACGATTTCGCCGTCCAGCAGGACGCCTACAAACAGGAATACGCCCGGCGCGGTGCCAGGCTGGTGGACGATTTGCTCCAAAAAGCACTCGCCGACCGCATCGATGAAAACTCGAATGTCATTGAGGTCTTCAACACCTCGTCCTGGCCGCGTGACAACTGGGTGATGCTCAAAACGGACGCGAAATGGAACAGTGCGGTTGACAAGGACGGTAAAGGGGTACCGTGCCAGAAACTCTATGACGGGACTCTTGCGTTTCAAGCGTCTGTTCCAGCGTTTGGGAGTGCGTGTTTTACGTTGTTGGAAACCGCCAATCAAGCACTGGCACCAACTGTCAAAGCAGAAGAAGTACCGGCAGGCTTTCCAGATATTTCCGCCTATTCCACTTCCGCAACAAAATCAATCATCAAAGAAATGATGACACTTGTTCCTGGTGGGATTGGTGATCTGCTTGTATCCAATGCAAATGCAGAGGATATTCACATCGTCAATAAAGGTGATGATGGCAACCGTGGATTGAACGACATGCTTTATATCATTGGACGTAACGCCAATGAAAACCGTGACAGGGCAATTAAAGACCTCCAAATACAAGCAGTTGATAATGGACCATACATCTTATCACGAACGTATGAATCGACTGCACCGAATTGTGAAAAGCTGACTCAGATTTGCCGGTATTTTCTCACTGATGGTTACATCGAATTCACAAACATTATCGACAAGAAGCCGGAACGCCGCCCCGAGGCAATGTTCTTCGGGTTCCCGTTTGCGCTGGAAAACGGCAAGTGGCGTTACGATGTTCCCTGGGCGATGCCGGAAGTCGAAAAAGACCAACTGCCGGGCGCGAACCGGAATTATTACACGATTCAGCGGTTCTATAACTACGGCAACGACACGGCGAACATCGACTGGCTTTCGCTCGACGCCCCGATGGTGCAGTTCGCCCCGGTGATGTTGCAGCCCAACGCTTACAACATGGACACGGACTGGCGGGAACACATTGAACCGAACGGCACGATTTACAGTTGGGTCTGTAACAACCATTGGGAAACCAATTACAAAGCCGACCAGTCCGGTCGGCTCGTGTTCCGCTATGTAATTCGCCCGAATGCCGGGGCGTTCAACCAGACGGACTCGCAGAAATTCGCCCGCGAGATTTTCCAGCCGCTCATCGCCGTGCCGGTGAAGAAGGACACGAATCCGTTAAGCACGCCGGGCGGCATAAATGTTTTGGACAATTCGTCCGTCATTGTCACGAGCATCAAACCGGCACGCGGCGACAGGGCAATGATCGCGCGGCTGTTCAATACGTCCGACCAACCGGCAACCGTTGCGGGTCTGGGCCAAATCCGCGCGAAACTGTCTATCGCCAACACGGTGGACGACCCGCTGGAACCGGTCGGCGATTCGCTCGATTTCGCATCCCACGAAGTCAAGACGATTCGTATTGAATAGTGCCAATGGCAGCCCGGGAACGAAGCGGTCACGCTGTGGTTACCTTCTCCCCGGTTCCAGAAACCGGGGTTCAACGCAAATCTCTTCGTGGGACTTCGTGCCTTGGTGAAGAAACGAACAAAACACAATGCCGAAAAACTGGATCATCCGCTCTTTTGACCGGGAACACGTCAATTTACTGGAACGCCAGGCACACATTCACCCGCTTTTGGCACAGCTTTTGATCAATCGCGGCGTCGGCCGTTCGGAACAGGTGGCGGCGTTTTTGCAGCCGAAGCTGACCGATTTGCGGCCTCCGGCACAATTGCCCGGTTGCGTCGAGACGGCAAGGCGGTTGCTTGACGCCATTCGCAATGACCGCAAGATTACCGTGTATGGCGATTACGATGTGGACGGCATGACCGCGACGGCCATTTTGCGACAGGTGATCCGGATGCTCGGCGGTCAGGTCGATTATTACGTGCCAACCCGCATGACCGAAGGGTACGGCCTCAATCACGACGCGATTCGTTCGCTTGCCGCACAGGGAACGCAGGTGATGATCACCGTCGATTGCGGCATCAACAGCATTGACGAAGCGCAAACCGCCCGGGAACTCGGCGTCGAACTGCTCATCACCGATCATCACACGCCGGGCGAAACACTGCCCGACGCGGCGGCAATCACGCACCCGATGATTGCTGAACGCTTCCCGCAATACGGGCCGCCCTATCCCTTCCCGCACCTGAGTGGCTCAACCGTTGCGCTGAAAGTTGCCTGGGCGTTGTGTCAGGAAGGGGCGAGGGATGAGGAGCCAGGGATGAGGGATTTTAATACTAACCCCCCGTCCCTCACCCCTCCACCTAAAGTGACCCCGGAAATGCGTGAGTTTCTGATGCAGGCGGTCGGGTTGGCAGCTCTGGGGGCGGTGGCCGACGTCATGCCGCTGATCGACGAAAACCGGGCATTGGTGCGTTTTGCACTCGAACGCAGTCTGCCGCAATACGCACCGGTCGGTTTGCGTGAACTGATGAAAGTGTCCAAAATTGACCCGGCCAAACCGATGACCTCCGAGCAGATTGCGTTTGCCATCGGACCGCGGTTGAACGCTGCGGGACGTTTGGGACTGGCGCAACTCGGCGTCGAACTGCTCGTGACCGACAAACCGGACAAAGCCGCCGAACTGGCAGCATACATCAACAATCTCAACGAAACACGGCAGAAGCTCGAACGCGACATTGTGCGTTCCGCAACGAAACAGATCGAAGAGCAGTTTTCGCCGGACGACCCGGCCTACGTGCTGGCCAGTACCGAGTGGCATTCCGGTATCATCGGCATCGTGGCGGGCAGGTTGAGCGAGAAATACCATCGCCCTGTCGTGCTGATCTCGAAAGACAAGTTTGAGAACAAGCCCGGCGTCGGGTCCGGACGTTCGGTTCGCGGCCTCAACCTGTGCGAAGCGTTCGCGGCCTGTTCCGAGTACCTCGTGCGATCGGGGGGACATGCCGCCGCCGCAGGGTTGGGAGTCGAAGACGGCAAAATCGACCTGTTCCGCGACGCCTTTTGCGAGTACGTTGCGTCGGAACTGCCGCCGGAACTCCGCACGGCGGAATTGGTCATCGACGCCGAGTTCCCGTTCAGTGCCTTCGACACAGACATGGTGCGCCGGATCGATTCACTTGCCCCGTTCGGTCATGGCAACACGCGGCCTGTCATTTGCACGCGCGGTGTAACACTCGCCGAACCGCCCAAAACGATGGGTAGCGATCAGCGGCATTTCAGCGCAACGCTCCGCCAGCACCAACAGACGATGCGTGCCGTCGCCTTCGGTGTTGCCGAATGGGTCGAACAGATGCTGCGGCACGACGGCCCCATCGACGTCGCGTTTCACCCGGTCATCAACGAATTTCGCGGTTTCGCCAAGGTGGAATTGCAATTGATCGACTGGAAACCGGCGGAGTGAGATTTTTTTCACAAATTTCAATTCGTTTTGTGCAAAGTTCTTGGCTTTATGATGAGCAAAATGATCAACCATTGGTTTAGAAGTTGCAAAATATTGATTATCAGTTCCAGTTGGTTTCCCATTTTTAACATAATGAATTTCTGCATGTTTAGGAACAGGACTATTTCGTTTCTGTTGAAAAGAGGAAAGGCCGACCTGAAAATCTCACTGCGCCGGGCACAAATCCGGCTGGCCAGGAAGGGTAATGCGACGATGTTGATCTGGCTGGGCAAGATGCCAAAGAAAACGGCGGAAACAATTTGCAATTACGTTGAACAAATTAACATGGGCAATTTAGCGGGACAGTCCTGCCCGGCGGAAGTTGCCCGATGGTTAGGAACCATTGGCGACGATCTGCATGGGAAATTGTCTAAAGTCGGTTTGATCGTTCTTTGGGAGAAACCTTTTCAAAACATGAGAGCCAGTTGCGCTACGGATTTTGCTGACCTGTTCTCAAGTCATGTTTGTACGGAATGGCTGGGACATACCGAACAAATCGCAAATGCGCATTATAGGCAAGTTACGGAAACCCATTTTCAAAAAGCAACGGAAAATAGTAACATCGGTAGAAGTGAATCGTAGAAACGTTCATCAATATCGCCGTACTCCAGTGTGAACTTTGCCCCTTGTTCCTGAAACGTCACCATCAATTCCGTCGTAGGGCTTAAACATTTTTGTCTTCACACGCGATTCGATGGTGTCGGTAATACGTCCATATCAGGCAGTACGCTCGTCAAACAGGGATATTCTGTACAAATTTGATCGGCTGGCAATCGGAACACGACCACGACCACAATCATTGTTGCTCGAAAGTATTACCTAAGCTTTTGCAAAGTTTAAAATAAGCCTTGTTTTTACGGCACTTCCGCAATCGGAAATGTGATAATAATTATTATCTGTTACAAAAATACTATATTTCGTACAATAATATGTGTCGTGTTTTGCACTATCTACGAAATCAGAACAAAAATAGTTGTTGTACATAAAAAGTTAATTTGTAATGCGAATATCAATATTGTTCCGTAAATTCAAGCGTAATTCAAATTTGCAAAAACTCAGGTATTAACCGACCGTGAGGGAAAATTCCGACAAGGCGTTTTGCCCGGCAATTTTGCTGTGGCCATCAAATCGGCAACGGAGAATTTGTTTTTCAGACCACAAACGGAGTTCCCGAAAAACTTCTGGACAACACGTTGGGACGAAAACAAACCGACACCATTCGCTGCCTTCCAGGTGAAGGAAGGCGAAACGGTCAAACCGGTTTTGCGTATCCCGCCCGATGATCCAGGCATTCAAAAGGATATTGCAATCCACGGAAAGATCGTCGTTCCTGACGGCAAAATACCGGAAAGTCTCAGCCATCTTTACGTCCGGGCGTTGACACATGACAATAACTCGAATTTCGGAATGATGGGCGGCTCTGTTCACCCGGACGGGAAATTTGTGATGCAGTTCAAATCGAACATGAATTACGCGATGAACGTCTATGACGCAAACAATGAATGGGCTGCGAAGCCGCTTTACGTCGAAGTCGGGCCGGATACGCCGCTTGAAGAATCTGAAGAACGTACGGGCGATGGACCTCTGTTAAGAGTCATACAACAGTACGAGATTACGCTCGAAAAGGGAACACTCATTGAAGGAACCGCCCTTGACCATGCGACCGGAAAACCGCTTGCCAGCACGACGCTTTGGTTCTTTGAGTATTTTGACGTCACCTCGAAAACGACAGGAGAGCAACGCAAATATCCGATCAATTCGCCGCTTGTGACCAACGCCGAAGGAAAATTCCGACGCGCCGTTGTGCCGGGACTGTACGGCGTTTCATCGGAATCGGCCGCAACCGTACTTTTCATGCCGTCGTCGATAGAAAAGGCAAAAATCACCGACCCGAACGATTGGGAAAAACAGGTGGAACGCCCGGCAACGGTTTTTGAAGTGAAACCGGACAGCGAAACCATCCGTCCCATCTTGCGGATTGTGAAATGAAACACATCATCACAAAACAACAGCCGGGAATGTAGCGCGGCTGCATGACGGGATTTTCCGAATCGTGGACATTTTGATTCACCCCGTCATTGCGCTTTATTCCGGCTGTTGTTTTTTGCGGCAAATTTTCCGGTGAAAGCCGAACGTCTTTATCTCTGGATCACGACGAACGGTTCGAACATGCCGTAGCCGATTACGTCGTAACTGCTGCCCGACGGCGGGCCGTCATTCGGGGCATTCCAGAACGCGTTGGGCCAGGCCGATCCGCGCATCGGGCCGTTGTGGTGCGGGCCGAGCAGGTTTTTCGGCGTGCCGACGACCACGATGCTGATTTCATTCCTGCCGCTCTTGACGAACTTCGAAACGTCGTACTCCCACGGAGCGTAAGCGATGTGTCCAGCCTCTTCGCCGTTGACGATCACCTTGGCGACACTGCCAAGCCATTTGCCCAGCGACACGACGTACTTGCTGTCGGATTTTGTGCCCAGGTCAAAGGTTTGCGTGTAGGAAACGCCACCCATGTAGAAGGGCATGCCCTGACGGTTCCAGCCGCGTTCGGGACGCAACAGCCCGGAGCCGTCCGTGAGGTGTTTCACGCTGCGCTCGTGCGTGCGCGCGACCAGTTCGCTGGAAAACTTCGCGACGACAAGCGGTTCAACCTCATACAAGCCGCCGCTTCGCACCTGGTGAATCACCTTGACTTCGGACAGGCCGACAAAGGCGTTGTCATCGAATGTTTGCGGTTCCGGTGCTTCTTCACCTTCTTTGGGTTCCTCCGGTTCGGGAATCGGGAAGGTCACACCGTTGTGGTTGGACAGGATTTCAAAGATCAGGTAACGGCCCCGCCGGTCGTTGGGCGTGACGGGACGGTCGTTGATCTGGGCGGGAAACGTCAGTATCTGCGGACCGTCACTGCTGCCCTGGCGCAGATTGAACTCGCCGATGAGATAGTGCGTCGGGTCTTCCTGCTGGCCACCACCACCGCCTCTGGCACCGCCGCGTCCGGGCTGACCGCCTTCGGCAGGTTGCGGCGGTTTCGGCGGCAATTCCGCCGTGAAGGACGTGTAAACCTTGAGCTGGTTGACGCCGCGTTTGGTCAGATTGCGTTCGTTGTAGTTCCA
>WRMR01000020.1 GCA_009776995.1 Planctomycetaceae bacterium
GACGCCCCCGCAGAACGACCGAAGAGCCGACGATTCCCGAAGTGGAACGCGACATGCGCGCACTGCTTCGCGGAACCAAAGACGGTGAGATCATCGTCCGAAACGAAAGCGACCGCGTTGTCAAAGGCGAAAGAGTCGTCATCGATAACACGCAGAAAGCAACACCACGCGGCGGCGTGAAGGTTGTGGAAAGAGAGGAAGTGGAGTAAGTGCAGAGAGCAGAACGCAGAACGCAGAGTGAGGAGAGCAAACAAAATATCTCTGCACTCTGCTCTCTGCGCTCTGCACTCTGCCGGGGTTGTTTTCTGGTGGAAATGATGTAAAAATAAGGTTTGTTCGGCGGTCATGGCGTGACCGTCTTCCTTTGCAACATTGATTTCAGCCATGTCAGAAATTCGTTGGATTGCCAGCCTGGTGGCCAAGTGTCCGTTGATTAACCCGTCGCTTCTGGCGGCGGATTTCGGGAACCTGGAACGCGAAATACGCCGCATTGAGCAGGCGGGTGCGCAAATTTTGCACCTCGACATCATGGACGGCCATTTCGTGCCGAACCTGAGCGTTGGCATACCTGTCGTTGAGGCGGTACGCCGGATCACCGAATTGCCGCTCGACGTGCATTTGATGCTGTCCGAGCCCCAGAAGTACGTCAAGCCGTTTCGCAAGGCTGGTGCGGATGTTATTACAGTGCATATCGAGGTGCTCGACGATCCGCGTCCGTTGCTCGACGAAATCCGGCAACTCGGCGCGGCGGCGGGACTCGCGCACAATCCTCCAACGCCGATGGAAAAATCGGCACCGTTTCTGCGCGACGCCGACCTCGTGCTGACCATGAGCGTCATGCCGGGATTTGGTGGACAGGTGTTCGATCCGGCGGTACTGGAAAAAATTGCGTACATACGCGAACATAGCGCACCAAATACGCTCATTTCGGTCGATGGCGGCGTCAATGAAAACACGATCGCCGACTGTGCCCGGGCGGGGGCAAACCTGTTTGTCGCCGGAACATCCGTTTTTGGCACAGCAGATTACGCGGAACGAATGCGGTTTCTCACAAACGCGGCGATGGTCGCGCCGTGACCGTTCCGCCCATTTTCACATTGTTTCACTCAACATCTCACTTTTGAAAGGTTTATCCCATGAAAAAACACCTTCCCCTGTTTGTCGTTGCATTGTGTCTGCCGGTCATGTTACTTGCTGCAGAGCCGGTCACCTCACCGTCGAAAGCCGTCATCCTGCCGGAGGGCATGTCGCATCCGGACGGCATGACGGTTCATCCCGCGACGGGTGACATTATTCTGGCCGTTCCGACCATTGGTGACAAAGGTGCCGCATGGCTCCTGCGCATCGACGCCGATGACAAGGTCAGCAAGTATTTCGAGTTGCCTGTGCATCCTGAAACCGGACGCGTTACGCCGCTCGGCATTTCGTTCGGTCCGGATGGAAACCTTTACATCGCCGACAGTCAGTGTCTCGGCGGCAACCCGAACCATAAATCGCGCATCCTTCGCGTTGTCCATGAAAACGGGCGTCCGGTGCGTTGCGAAGTCGTCGTCACCGGCATCGTTCAGGCGAACGGCCTCGAAATTCACAACGGTAAAATCTACGTGGCGGAAACCCAAATCGACCCCGCCATCGTCGAAATGCCCATGACCAGCGGCGTGTTCTGCTTTGAGATTGCCGAACTGACCGGACCGAGACCGCTGCGCGTCATGCCTTACGGTCGTGACCCGCACTTTATTTTCCGTTTCCAGACAACGGATGAGGAACGCGATGGCGAATGGCAGGTCGGAGCCAACGGCATCGGACTGGCGAAAGACGGCACATTGTATGTGGCCAACTTCGGGGACAAAAAGGTCATTGAAGTCAAGCTGGACGCATCGGGCAAGCGGGTGGTTTCCAACCGCGATTGCAATGACGGCAAAGGCCCTCACGAAAGCGTGGACGGACTCAAGGTTTGTCCGAAAGGTTACATTTTCTTCGCCGATTACGCCGGCAACTCCGTTTGTGTGATGAACCCGAAAAACGGCAAGACGATTCTGCTGGCCAAAAATGCACTGAATCCCGATGCGACGCAAAAAACCGCCGGTGCACTGGACCGCTGCTCGGAAGTCTGCCTGCGCGGAACAAAACTTTATGCGGCCAACATCGATCTTGAAACGCCCGACGCCCCGCACACGGTCAGCGTGATTGACCTGGAAGGCATTGATTTCGATGCGCTGTTGAAATAGTTTTCAGAATACAAATCAACGAAAAGACGAAACGATTAGGAAATTTCTCACAGAGCTCGCCGGGGACGCAGAGATTTTTAATCATGATTTCTTTGCGGGAAACAGAATCCTTCGTGGTACTTCATGTCTTCGTGGGGAATGATCTCGTGAACGGTGATAGGCCGTGGAACATGGAAATGACGTCATTGATTTCCGGGTTTTGACGGTGTTTTATGAAAATCATATTGCTCTTCCCCTTTTTTGACGCAAACCAAACCAATCATCGCTAAAAACCACAAACACACCGTTTTCGCGATATTTCACATCAAAAGTCAAAACATGAGCAAGAGGAGAGCGTCAACCTGAAACCGGAGATGTGTCTGCGTCATTTCCCCAGCTTGTACTCGAAACTGTCGGCGATGGCTTCCCAACTGGCTTCGACGATGTTGTCGCTGACGCCGACCGTCCCCCAGACGTCATGGCCATCGGTCGATTCGATGACCACCCGGACATGGGCGTCAGTGCCCGACTCGGAATCAATGACACGCACCTTGTAATCCACGAGTTTGACTTCGGCCAGCGAAGGGTAAAACGGGTCGAGTGCCTTGTGCATGGCACGGTTGAGCGCATCGACAGGGCCGTCGCCTTCGGATACCTCATAACGCTCGTTGCTTGCAACTCGCATTTTTACCGTTGCTTCGCTGAGGACGCCATTTTTGTCCGATTCGACAATCACGCGATATTGCACGCCCTCGAAATGCGGCGTGAATTGTCCCGACAATTGCTGCACGAGAAGATGGAAGGAGCCTTCCGCCAGTTCGTATTGATAACCGTGACTTTCCCGCGCGACGACTTCGGCCAGAATTTTCTTGATTAGTTCACCGTCCGGTTCAATGTTGTGCTTTTGAGCCATGGCCACAATGTTTGATCGGCCTGACAGTTCGCTGACCAGCACGCGGCGTTCGTTGCCGATCCGTGCCGGGTCGATGTGTTCGTAAGCGTTCGACGCGCGGTGAATCCCGCTGACGTGCATCCCCCCTTTGTGCGCAAAAGCACTCTTCCCAACGAAAGGCTGGTGCTTTGACAACGGCATGTTGACCAATTCATAAACGAACCGCGACAACTCGGTCAGTTGCAGAATCGAATCGGGGTGAAGGACTTCGTAACCTTGTTTTTTCAGCGCGAGGATGGCGGCGATTTGGATCAGGTCGGCGTTGCCGCAACGTTCGCCGAAACCGTTGATCGTTCCTTGGACTTGTGTGGCACCTGCTTCAACCGCAACAATGCTGTTGGCCACCGCCAATCCGCAATCGTTGTGCGTGTGAATGCCGACCGTTGCGTCGGAATCTTTGACCGCCTCAACCGCCGCGCGAGTACCTGCGGAAATCTCACAAGGCATCGAGCCGCCGTTCGTGTCGCAGAGCACAACCGTTTCCGCACCAGCCATGACCGCAGTTTTTAGCGTCAAAAGCGAATATTCCGGATCGCCTTTCCAACCATCAAAAAAATGTTCCGCGTCATAAATCACCTTGCGTTCGTTTTCGATGAAAAATCGGACCGTGTCAGTAATCATTTCGAGATTTTCTTCCCGCGTCGAACGAATAATCTCAACCGCTTGAAATGAGGACGATTTTCCGACAATCGTCACGTAAGGCGTTTTGGCCTCAAGCAGCGAACGAAGCCCGACATCGTCTTTGGCTGCGACGCCCTTGCGACGCGTCATTCCGAACGCGGAAACTTTCGCAAAAATCATCGTTTTTTCTGCGACACTTTGAAAAAAATGTGCATCTTTTTCATTCGACGCAGGATATCCTCCTTCAATAAAATCAAAGCCGATGCCGTCAAGCCGTTGCGCAAGAATGATCTTGTCCTGCAACGAAAAGTTGATCCCTTCGGCTTGGGAGCCGTCCCGCAAAGTTGTGTCGTAAAGCTGGATTTTGACCATAGTTGTGTATAGTGATGCTTCAAGTTTCTGATTTGAAAAACAAAATTCTTCGTGGTTCTTCACCTCATCGCGGCAAAAAAACTCGTGAACGCTCACCTGAGAAATATCACTGGCTTGAATTTCTTGCAAGAGGTCGTTGTGGTAAAATATGGTTGTCAAACAAGTTGCAACGGAATTGCAACACACATTTCAAACCTACGGCCAAACACAGTGTACCATGAAATCCGCCGACAAGACAGCCCGGTCAGAGAAAATCACAGCCCGGATCGGGCAAAATCAAACCTATCGCCGTCCACTTCGACGGCGGGAAGCTCGCCTCGGAGGCTTGAGACTTGAATCCGTATGGGGATCAACCCGAACAATCGCCCTGATTGCCAAAAACAAAACGATTCGCTATCCGGAATGGTTCCCTGTACTGCCCAGGGGCGAAGAATCACTCCAAATGTTGTCTTTTTTTTATCTCTCCAAATTACCGTAAATGTTAATTTGGGTAACTAAAGAGACTTAACTCCAAACGATGGGAATACCGCCTTCGTTTCGGGTTCTTTTATTGGGACTTGCCTTGAAATTACGCAAACCAGACAATTCGGGTTAGTATCGGCATTGAAAAAAGACGAATTAACTTAAATCAAATCAACCTCTTTCGTGTAGGTGCGGTTGTTGAAGTGATACAAAAATTCTTCACCTGGCACCAAACGGATATATACAAGCCAGGATCGTCATAGTCACCTGTTCGTGAGAGATTTCCAGAGAAAAAAATCAGAAAATTTGCTCAAAAACGGTATTTCGGCTACCATTTTTGCGGAAAATCCGTTATCATAGCTAGGTTACAAGCAACATAGTTTTTAGCACGATTTTCGAGGTTCCCATGTTTGACTCCGTTTATGTAGCAATGTTATTTGCCGACGCCAGCCCCGCCACGATCATCACGCTGGTTTGTATCGGTTTTGCCTGTTTGATGGGGCTGATCCTTTTGATCATGCTGTTCAACTGGGGGGCACTTTGGTTTCAAGGTTTCATGTCCGGGGCGCAGGTTCCCCTGCTGAGCCTGGTCGGCATGAGTCTTCGCAAGGTCAACACACGGGTTATCATGCAGGCGAAGATCATGGCCAAACAGGCGGGCTTGCCGATCTCGGGGTCGCTTGGCATCACGAATCGCCGTCTCGAAGCCCACTATTTGGCAGGCGGCAGTGTTCCGCGGGTGATCAACTCGCTCATCGTCGCGCAACGGGCGGATTTGAATCTCAATTTTGACCAAGCGGCGGCCATTGATTTGGCCGGGCGTGATGTGCTTGACGCAGTGCGAACAAGCGTCAATCCCAAAGTGATCGTCTGCCCCGATCCGAAAAAAGGCGGCCGCACGAGACTCAGCGCGATTGCGAAAAACGGCGTCGAATTGCTGATTTCGGCCAAAGTGACGGTGCGGACGAACCTCGAGCGTCTCATCGGCGGGGCGACCGAAGACACGATCATCGCCCGGGTCGGCGAAGGAATCATCAACGCCATTGGGTCGTCGGACACGCACTCCCAAGTGATGGAAAACCCGGACAACATTTCGCGTGCCGTACTCAAACGCGGCCTGGACTCGCAAACGGCGTTCCAGATCGTTTCGATTGACATTGCGACCATTGAAGTCGGACAGAATATCGGAGCCAGGTTGCAGGTTGACCAGGCCGAAGCCGACATGCGTGTCGCCAACGCCAAAGCGGAAGTGCGACGCGCATTGGCCCAGGCGGTCGCGCAGGAAATGAAGGCGAAAGTTGCCGACAACCGTGCCATTGTCATCGCGGCGGAAGCTCAGGTACCCCACGCCCTCGCAGCCGCGTTCCGCAAACCGGTTGTGACCTGAGTGAGGAGTTTGGAGTGGGGAGTTAGGAGTTTTTGGGAAACAAAAGCCGGAATGGAGCGTAGCGGAATGACGGGATTTACGTTTGCGTATTCGTTATCAATCCCCGTATTTCAAGCCACATAATGATTTCATCGATATTCGGCCAACCAGTTCAATATTTCCGACAGCACAGTCTGCCGATCGTGTTGCTGTTTCTTGTTGCGACCACCGGCATTGTGTTGGCCGAACTCCCGCAACGCGGCCGATCATTGACCTATCAGCCGCTGACCTCCCGCGCACAGACACCGGCCGTTTTTCAAAGCCGCACGTTGAACTTCGAACCGGTACGCCGGCAAAACGTTAGCTCACAACGATATGCCGCCAATTACCCTGTGCCAGAGTCGCAGGAGACTTCGGCATCATCATTCAGTAGCGACAGGGATTATGGTTCCAGCAGAGATGAGATGTTGCCGTTGCCACCGCTCGGAGGCCCGATCACCGACCCGGATGCAAATAAGTTCCTTAACAATCTCAAAAGGGATATTGTAACCGCGAAAACCGGCAATGACACGCTACCCGGCGGCACCACGCAAGACAATGTTCCTCTGGCAGGAAATGACAATAACACCCTGCCAACACCGGGAACAAACTCCGGTCCGACCCCCGCCACGCGAATCTTCCAGGACACTGAAACAAACGATTGGTATGCCCGAATCGAAGGCAGTTCCAGACCGCTTCCATTAGCCAAGTCCAGCGACGGCAGGTATTTTCAAGTGGATGATAACGGCACTTGGCTGGGCGAAGTGGTTTTGCGAAACGATGATTCCACCGACGAGTTGGCAAAAGACGGAACCAAGTCATCGCTTGCGGACGACCAAACGCGGAATGCCGTGATGTTGATTGTGACGGTGATGGCCGTGCTGGCGGCACTGAGTGTCGGCTTTTTGGCACTGGATTACAAAAATCGCTGGGAACAGGAAATCGTCAGTCAGAACAGCCGCCTGCTAGGCAACGGCACTCCTCACGGGGGATTTTCCGATTTGGATTCGCTGGAACCGGAAACGCTGCGTTTTTCCCCCCACGATTACCGGCCGCTGGACGATTCGTTCGACCATTCGTTCCGCACGATTGCATAGAGTTTCTTTTATGCAAAGGCGTTGATACGCCAGTGTAGAGAGCCGTAAATCAATAATCTGTTCAAAATAATGTTTGCAATGACAACATGTTTTTCAATGCAGATTTACCGCTGGGAACAAATCGAGCGGTGTTTTGAGCGGTATCTCGTCCCGCATTTGGAACAAAGCGTTTTTCCCCGATTGCCGAAAAGAGATGCGCGAACCGGCGGTTGACGCAATGCAATGGTATATCGACGCAAGCCGGGGTGGGGAGCATCAATTCGGATCCGTGACAATCACCGTTGTGATTTGACTGGTTCTGCTGTTGATATATATCATCAAAAATGACCAGTTTGGGTCAAGGTGAAGTATTATCGCTATTGTGAAAGATTTGCTTCAAGACGCACTTAACAACCTTCCCCCTTCCCCGAGTCACACGGTGGCCAACCTGTAACCAATGTCAATACGAGACTCGATAATGGTCTCGTGTGAAACGAAGACGACGGGACTCGAACCCGCAACCACTGGATCGACAGTCCAGTACTCTAACCAATTGAGCTACGTCTCCAAAATTTCTAACGAATTACTCTAACGATTGAAAACCATGTTACCAAAGAAAACACAGATTGCAACGGGGAATCCGAAATTTTCTTGAAAATTTTTATGAATACTGTGCAACAAAAATCCAGTTTACACTATATCATCAAGTAGAGTTGTCCATCGGATGTTGTACTCCTGGAAAATTCCTGATTCCACCGGATTTAAGTGGCAGGTAAATTTGTAAAACTAGGCAAATAAAAACGAGCGATATGTCAAAACAGGTGATTTAATAGGTTTTTTGACCTGCAATTGCTTGCCTCCATGAAAGAGAGAGAAGATAAATGTGCTTGGTACAATGAAGCATGTTGTGTTTTATCGGGCCTGATGAACGATTCTTTTCGGAAATCGTACCCATTAAAACCCCTATTTTGAAATTTTGTTAATAAATTTTTGCCCAACTTAACATAATCACCCGCCACTTAAAACGGTGGAATCAGAAAAAGAAGAGATAAGGGGAGAGCATCAACCTGAAACCGATGATGAACCTTTGCCGATTAATCGCGACTCCCGCGTCTGGCGTCGAAATCGGCAATCTGGTTTTGACCTGCCCACCAGTCCCACCAGTCAGGGACTTCATATCCGAAATCCATACCACTCAATCGACGTAACGCACCAAGCACCTCCGGGTTACTGACAAATACCGTTTCGGTTTTCTGTTTGAGTGCCTGTTGGCCTGAAAACGAATTATTGGCGGAACCTGTGTATTGGGCAAGATTTGGGTCAGTTTGCCGGACGACGATCTCGTGTTGCGTAATCAGTGCATTAATCAAATCAGGAATGACCGCCCATTCGTTCAGTTGACCAATGATACGGGCGGCACGATTGACAATAGTGTTATCCTTGTTGGTGAGATACGGCAGAAAAAATTTCGAGATTCCGGACGAATTTCGCATGGCGTCAACGCAAGCCCTACCAACGGTTTCGTCCTTTTCACGCATCGCACATTGCGCGATTTCATAGCAGGCAGGCCCGGTTCCGATTTTCGCCAGCGAACGGACATAAATGCCACGAAAAACAGGATTTTGCTCGTTTTTCAACGCATCCGCCAAAGCAGGAACAGCCCCCGGGTCTGTCAGAGCGAACAACGCGTTTTCAGATTCCTGTGACGGGTTTGCCTTCAGCCGGGCGATGAGATTTTTTACCGCCTGACCAGACTCCTGGAGTTCCTTGCCAATTTGTACTTGTCGTTCGTCAATCAACAGCTTTTGCGGCGTCACCCAAGTCCCGGATTTCGTTTTGACGTAACCCTGCTGGAGCATTTCATCATCGCGCGATATCCATTCGTCGTTGACTTGACGATGCCCCAAGGCACTGCGGGCCGTTTTGTTTTCCGGGGCAATCTCCAAAACTCTTTGGTAGTGCAATTCTCCCAAATTCTCAAGGCGTTGTGCCATGCAGACTTCCGCCAATTTGAGATGCGTTTCCACCGATTCGGGAAGAAACGGGACTTTGGCATAGTATTGTTCCAGCACCTGGGATTGCATCACCTGGCGGTCAACAGTTGTCCTGTGCGGCAGTTCAACGATAATGCCTTCCGCCATTTGAATCTTCCATAATTTCCTAGGCGACTCGGAGGGATTGAGAACTTTACCCTCAAGAGAAACATGATTCGTCAGTTCCAGAACATCCTGCGCAACCACATTGTGCGGCCAAAGCACAGCAATCATCAAGACAAAAATTGAAAAAATGAAAACTCTCATAATGAGAATTATAATACGGAGGAGCGAAAAATCAAATGCAAATTGAGGCAATTGAGACAATGATCTCCTGCCCCGGAGTGCCGTCTCCATTCCGGCTGTTATTTTGACGGCGAATGTGGTATAATGCCGTCTCTTGAAACTTTCCGGTGCTGCCCCATTATTTCAGAGGAGAAAAATCATGCAAATCAGTTTTCACACCGACGCGTTTTGTTCCGCGTTTTGGACATTTGAAAAATGCCTGGAATGGGCGCAAAAGAATCACGTCCATTTCATCGAATGCGGCCTGATCGACGGTGTCAGTTGGATGCACGGGCTTGGGTATCTGCCGCACCTTTCGACCGTGGACGATCCTTTGCTCCTTCGCTGCCAGATGGACAAGTATGATTGCCACCTGTCGCAGATTGACGCGGCGTTTCCGCTTTCCGACCGTCGCGGCCAGATTTACGGCGTACAGTATGTCCTCAATGCGATCCGCTATGCCAAGCTGGCTGGTTGTCCGCGGGTTTGTACGACGGACGGCCTTTTCAAGCCGGAAGGTCTCGAAGACGATGAGGCAATGGCCCTCATGAAAGAGAGCTACAAGCAGATTATCGGCGTTGCGGAACAATACGAAATCGATATCACAATTGAGATTCACGGTTATTTCACAAACAACATCGAACGCCTGGACCAGATGCTGAATTTTGTGGACAGTCCGCGTCTGAGACTGAATCTCGACACGGGTAATTCGTTCATCGCGGGCGGCAACCCGATAGATTTCGCCAACCGATTCGCCAAAAAAGTGTCGCATGTTCACGTGAAAGATGTCTCGAAGGAGCTTGCCGAGGCGTCGCGCGGCAACGACACCGGCATTGCCATGAGTCATTCGGCCATCGGCGACGGCGTCAATGCGGACAACATCCGCGAAACGCTTGCCATTCTGCACAAGGCGGGTTTCGATGGTCCGATCAGTATGGAGTGCGAAGGCCAGGGCGGTCCGCTCATCGAACGTTCGCTGGCCTGGATTCGCAAAACACTCGGCGAACTCGGCATCGCGGCAGAGTAGTACCTGATTAAAGCGAATTTTGCGAATGGCAGCCGGGAGCGGAGCGGAGTGACCGGTTTTCGGGTGGAAACCGCCCTCTCAGGTCACTCCGTGACCTCTCTGCGTTCCCGGTTGCTGTTTCTTGTGAAAAGTCATGGTGAAAGATACCTTCTGACCGCCGATCTGATTGACGCCGCGTGCAAGGAATCGCAGCAAGTGCCGTATTGCCACGTGGGCATCGGGCATTGTCGGCGTTGATGTTGTTGCGATTTTGTACTGGTATCACTTGTGCAAACGGGTTATGAGGGACTCAGCGGCCTGGGACTTGGGAAAGAGGAACGCAAAAAGCGGGAGCGTGAAATTCTCGGCCACTTGTGGCGTGGCGAACATTGTCTGGCGGTTTGGAAGTTGTGGGACTGCGGAGTTCGGCAAGAAATGCGAAGAGGATGGATGACCTCATCGGTTGCCTGTTCCTGAACATTTGGAAATTTTTTACTACACCCTTGAGTGCGGCGGGAGGTCTGTTGTCTCTGGATTTTTTGATTGCTATGGATTATAATGTCTCTGGTCCAGATGGATGTGGTTCGAGTGAGGCTAAGGAATACCTGATGATTCGTGCTTTCAACATGAGGGAAATAATGATTTTTTTAATCAAACAAAAAACTGTGTTGGTTTGTCTGTCTCTTGCTCTTTTGGGATGGGACAGTGTACAAATGGCTGTGTCGCAAGACGATCCCCCGAAAAAAGGGGCAACCGTCGCGACGGACCCGGAACACCCGATTACACGAATCGGGCCCATTTATAATTTCAACGATTTTCCCGTTAATACGGTCGAATCGGTGCGTCGTGCCTTGGTCGATATGATCGAAACCTTCGGCGACGCATACCCGGACGGCCCGGCCAACCTCAAAACACTGGCCGAATTTGAAAAACGTCTCGCGGAAAACTCCAATGACACTGCGTTGCAGGCCGAATTTGCCGCTTTTCGTAAAAAAGCTCTGCTGGCCAACCCCTTGTTGGACAATTTTGACAAGCTGGTGCTGGTTCGGGCAAGCCGTCTGGCCGCACCGCCGCTAAACGCCTATACCAACACGGAGATGAACCGCAAGGGTTGGGATCACCAATTGGCCATTTTAAGCAACCTGCGGGGCAGGCCGCAATTGCAGGTCATTTATAAACCCGAAAAAGACCGCCCGGTGCGTGATCTTGAATTGCACTGGGATGCCGACCGTGTCCTGTTTTCGACGATCAACGACGCGGAAGACGCCAATGAGCGTTGGGGCGTGTTCGAGATCCATCTCGACGGGACGGGGATTCGCCAGTTGACGCCGGACGATCAGCCTGACGTTGACTTTTTTGACGCCTGTTATCTGGCCGACGGACCGGACGTTATCACAGCATCAACTGCCTGTATGCAGGGCTTGCCTTGCGAAAACGGCAGTCGCCCGATGGCCGTGCTGTATCGCGTCAATCCGGAAACAAAGCACGTCCGGCAGTTGACCTTCGAGCAGGACAGCGACTGGCATCCGACCATGTTGCCGAATGGTCGCGTGATGTATCTGCGCTGGGAATATTCGGATATCATGCACTATTATGCGCGTTATTTGTTTTCCATGAACCCGGACGGCACGAACCAGATGGCCTTGCACGGCAGCGGCTCCTATTTTCCGACGGCGTTCAAACACGCCCGTCCGATGCCCGACCACCCGCATGAAATCATCGGCGTGGTCGGCGGACATCACGGTCGTGGCGAAACAGGGCGGCTTTGCATCATCGACCCCTCGCTGGGCAACAAATACCCCTTCCGCTATCGCCCCGAATCGAAACTCTGGGGGCCGGAAAACTCGAAAATCGACATTCCGACCGAAGTTTATCCCGCCGAAGTGACCGGTTTTGTGCAGGAAATTCCGGGTTATGGCCGCGATGTTGTCGGCAATGTTCTTGACGAGCAGGGGGAACACCTCAAGTACAATTTCATTTACCCCTTCCCGCTGAACCGCAATTATTACCTTTGCAGTCTCAACAAGACGGGCGAAGGCGGCAATTTCGGCATTTACCTAGTTGACCGCTTCGACAACATGACGCTCATTTATGAGGAACGCGGCAAGAGCTTTTTTGAACCCATCCCGATCATGAAGCCGGTCAAGCCGCCGGTGCTGGCCGACCGCGTTGATCTCGCGTCGGATCAGGCCACTGTCTTTATGACCGACATTTACCAGGGCATCGGACTGAAAGACGTGCCACGCGGAACGATCAAGAAGCTACGGGTCTTCTCCTATCACTTCGGCTATTTGGGCAGCGGCGGTCACGAATCGGTCGGCGTTGAAAGCAGTTGGGACATCAAACGCATTTTGGGCACCGTTGACGTGGAAGAAGACGGCAGTGCGTTTTTTACGATCCCGGCCAACACACCGGTTTCGGTGCAGCCGCTGGACAAGGACAATCGTGCGGTGCAACTGTTCCGCTCGTGGTTCGTTGGAATGCCGGGTGAAAACGCGGCCTGCGTCGGCTGTCACGAAAACCAGGCGAACGTGACACCCGCTGCTTACTCGCAGGCTGCCGTTCGGACGCCCAAGCCGGTGACGCCGTGGTACGGTGGACCGCGTCCGGTGGCGTTTCCTTCGGAAGTTTACGAGCCGGTCGTCAAAAAATTCTGCATCGGTTGCCATGACGGCAGTGACGCCAATCGCGCTGCGCCGTCGTTTGCCGACGCGAAAAAGGCTTACGACAACATTCACCCGTTCGTCAACCGTCCCGGCCCGGAAACCGATATGGAAGTGCTGCCGCCTTACGAGTATCATGCGTCGAGCAGCGAACTGGTGCAGATGCTCGAATGCGGGCATTACAACGTGACGCTCGACGACGAAGCCTGGGATCGCCTCAGTTGCTGGATCGACATGAACGCCCCCTGGCGAGGCAAATGGCAAAACGAAACGCAGGAAAAACGGCGTCTCGAACTGCTGAAACTGTACGCAAACATCGAAGACAACCCGGAAAATGAGTATGACAACGCACTCGCGTTAGCGCAGCGCAACGCGCCGGAGTTTGTCCAACCGGAACCCTGGATCAAGCCGGCGGATACGTTGACGTTGCAAAACTGGCCGTTCTCACCGGTTCATGCGTCGAACATGCAGCGGCAGTTGGGTGCGACCGAACGCGAGCTTGATCTCGGCAACGGCGTCACGATGAAACTGCGGCGCATCCCGGCGGGCGAGTTTATCATGGGTAACAACGACGGCTTCCCGGACGAAGCACCGCGTGCCGTTGTGCGAATTGCAAAGCCGTTCTGGATCGGTGAAACCGAAGTGACCAATGCGCAATACGAAGCCTTTGACCCGGTGCATGATTCGCGCTATCACAGCGAACACGGCAAGGATCACACCACGCCGGGATACATTGCCAATCATCCGAAACAGCCGGTCAGCCGTGTTTCCTGGATCGAAGCGAACAAGTTCTGCGACTGGCTCTCGGAGAAAGCGAAACTCAACGTCAAGCTGCCGACCGAAGCCCAATGGGAATGGGCCGCCCGGAGCGGAAGTGCCGACCAGTTTTATTACGGCGGCTGGGACGCCGATTTCTCGAAGTATGCGAATCTCGCCGATGCGTCGCGGCGTTTTCTTTATGCAACATGGGAAGCGGGCGCAACCATCCATGTGCGGAATCCCTACCCGGAAAACAGTGTGTTCCCGTTGCGGGACGACCGTTTTGTCGATAACCATTTCGTCGTCGATTACGTGGCGCAGTGCCTGCCCAATGCCTGGGGACTGTACGACATGATCGGCAACAACGCCGAGTGGACCCGTTCGGATGCCAAGGCATACCCGTACCGCGACGATGACGGCCGCAACAACGGTTCGCTGGACGTCAAAAAGATCGCGCGCGGCGGCAGTTGGATCGACCGCCCGAAAGTGACCGGCTCCTCCACCCGTTACTATTACGAGCCGCACCAAAAGGTCTATGTCGTCGGCTTCCGTGTGGTGGTTGAGGAGTAATGGCAGTTGAATCCGAGCCGCGACGGTAACGGAGCGGTCATTCCGCTCGATAACTCTCACGGCTCTGAATGATTGTGGCTCTGAAGAATTGCGGTTCTGAAACAAGCCATTTTTCGCACTTGACTTGACCCGGCGTTTCCGATAAAATTCTTTGCCGTCGTTTTTGGACTGATTTGGAACGATAAGTCATTGTCAAAAATTAAAAGACTCAACAATTTTTAGTCTCTCGCAAAGATCGCGGAGAGCGCAGAGGGATTTCTCTGCGATCTTTGCGCCCTCTGCGGGAAATCCATGATGGGTCATTTGTTTTTTGACGGTTGCTGACGTCAAACGAAAGGACACGCCATGAAACGTATTGCTTCCGCACAAGTTGCGGCGATTGTGCTTTTGCTCCTGGCCGCTTTTTCAGGCTCCGGGCTTCAGGCTTCTGACACAGGGAATAAGACTCCGGAACTTCTCCTTGAGGTTTACACGCTGGATAAAATTCTGGAGGCACCGGATTTGATTGATGCGGGTGAACTCCACAAATTTCTCTGTGTTTATCTCATTGCATCACACATGCAGGAAACAGGGAAGAGTGTTTCCTTGATGCCGGTCGACGAACAAATGTTTTTGACTGAAAGTTGTCAGATCAACAGCAATCTGCTGATCGTCATGGCGACGTCGCGGCAGCAGGAGCAAATCGCCGCGTTTCTCAAGAAACTCGAAGCAGCCGGTGAGAAAATCGCTGCGGCAAAGACGGACAACGCATCGTATTCCGCAGAAATATCACACCTGATGGAAATGACTGCTTATCGGGTCACTCCTGCCCAACCTGATCCGGTTGCAACGCCTTCCGGTGATGGAGATTATCGTCCCTCAAGCGGATACCGGTATTACGGCCCGGCCCAAGTCCAGTCGGGGCCAATTTCGCAGGCACATCCCTACACACAGCCGCAACCATATTATCTGCAACCGGCCAAGCCCATTGAGCAGACCGTCATTGCCGTGCCGTTCGCGAATCGCAAGGCGAAGGATTTTGTGGAACTGTTGAAGTGTGAAGAAGACTGGGAACAATACCAAATTTTCGCGGATGAAAACACAAACACGTTCATGATGTTGGTTGGCGCGGACAGGACGGAAGTGATTTCCATAACACGGATCGCTGCTGAATTATTCGATGGTCAGAAACCGTTCAACGATTTGTTTGCGGACTTGGACACGTTTATGAGGGCAACGGAATCAGTCACAGTGGAAACTTTCCCCATTCAGTACCGTTCCGCACAAGAAATCTGTCGTTTTCACCAGAGTTTGCGAGCGGCAGTATCTCTGGTGGTGCAGGAGGCAGTCGTGGCGCCGGTTCACACATCAGTTGATGAATCAGGCAAGACGCTGATTTATGCATATCCACAAGTATTGGCGTCAAATCGGTCAAGTGACCACATCAAAACCTTCCTCGCAAAATACGACGTGCCGCAGGACGCCGCACCGGACACGGGCGAGGATGTTTCAAAAACGGCAGGCCAAACGAACATCATGGTGTTTCGGTTCCAAAACCGCGACGCCGCCGGGTTCGCCGGATTGTTGAGGAACCTCTGTCAGGCTGGTGCGGAAACGCAAAAGTATCTCGCGTCTGTCGTGTTGTTTGACCCTCAATCGCAAACGGTCGTCTTGACAAACCTCGATACCTCGTTCCTGAGTGCCGATGAGATGTCGAAAATGGCGGAGTTTTATGACGCCGAACCGGAAATCCGCTATGCCTGGATAAGCCTGAACGAGTTTCTCGCCCAGAATCCGGGAGCAAGTGCCAAAAGTTACTCGCTGAACAATGCTTCGGCGGAACCGCTTTGCCATTTCCTGCGCAGTCTGTATAACCGGACAAACAACAGTGACACGGGTGATTGCTTTGCCTTTTTCACCGACGAAACGTCGAAAAAACTGATGATCGCCACTACCGAAAAAGACGGGGACATGCTGAACAAACTGCACCAGTGCCTGGCCAAATTCATCGAACTTTGTGACCGCTCTGAACCATGATTTTGACAAGTGTGAATTGCCGCAATCAAAAAATCGATTCCATGACACCGGTATTCTTGTTGGGGGTTCGTCCTGAAAGGACGTAACGGCACTGGCTTGTCTGTTTGCTACCGACTCTGTTTTCACACTTCCGGATAAACGAACGGGGCGCGGTACTCGCGTTTGAGCAGTTTTGTGGCCTCTTCGTCGCCGATGCACTTGAGGTTGTCGTGGTCCCATTGCACGCTTCGTCCGATCTTCAGTGACAACATGCCGAGCAGACTGAAGACCGTCGAGCGGAACCCTCTTTCAATGTCGCACAAGGGCAAACGGTTGTTTTCAATGGCGTCAATGAAATTGGTCCAAAGTTCGGGGATGTTCTGCTGGTCCGGTTCATGCAATTCTGCCGGGACATGCCAGGACGGTTCGGCGTCGATGTCCTTGCCGGGATAAAACGTCGCGCCTTCGATCCAGCCGAGGTGCAACACGCCTTTCGTCCCGTAAAAATAGCAGCCGACATTGTGGTGTTCCGGCCCGTTGCCCGCGTACTGGCGATGCTCCCATTCGAGGACGAAGTCGTTGAACTGGAAAACGACATTCTGCGTGTCCGGTGCGCTGGTGTTGTCCTGATTGATAAAACGACCGCCGGTTGAGGAAACCATTCGCGGCATTTCACTGTCTTTATTCCACCAGTTGACCTGGTCCATCCAATGCACACCCCAGTCGCCGAGCTGTCCGTTTGCGAACTCCATAAAACTGCGGAACCCGCGCGGGTGCATCCGCTTGTTGTACGGCACGAGCGGGGCGGGGCCGCACCACATGTCCCAGTCGAGTCCATCGGGAACTTCAGAATCCGGCGTCTTGGAGCCGGGGCCGCCCTGGTAATGCACGAAGGCCCGAATCATGCCGATTTTCCCGGCATTGCCGGAATGCAGAAATTCCATCGCGGCCATGTTTGCGGGCGAAATGCGGCGGTGGGTGCCGACCTGAACTTTGCGATCCGTAGCCCGGGCGGTTTTGACCATCGCCGCTCCTTCGAGAATTGTGTGCGAAACCGGCTTTTCAACGTAAACATGCGCCCCGGCTTTGTTCGCGGCAATGGTAATCAGCGGGTGCCAATGGTCGGGCGTGGCGTTGATGACGATATCCGGCTTTTGTTCCTCCAGCATGTCGCGGTAATCGCCATACGATTTCGGTTCGGCGTTGGTCATTTCCCTGACTTTCGCCAATGCCGGATTCAAAAGGTTTTTATCAACATCAACCAGGGCAACGACTTCGACTGTCCCTGACTTGATCGCCGCAGAGAGGATGTTCATCCCCCACCAACCCGAACCAACCAGTGCCGTCCGGTACTTTTTCGCCTTGCCCTGTGCGCGAACGGCCGGGGTTCCCAGGGCGGAAACGAGTCCTGCCGTTGCCGTGCCAACTTCCAAAAAACGTCGTCGTGTAATCATTTGATGGTTTCCTGTGTTTTGTGAGGTGAAACGAAAGGGATCAATCGGGAAAACCCCAACTTTTCCATGATAGCGAAACGTCTGGAGGAAATCAAGTTGCGAAGGGTGCTGTACGCTTCACCTTGCCACGCTTTGGTACTCAACTCACAACCACTCTCCCTTGTCCCCCGACAGATACTTGTGCATATCGGCGGCGGCGAGTTTTCCGGCACCCATGGCCTGGATGACCGTTGCGGAGCCGGTGACGATGTCGCCGCCCGCCCAGACGGCTCGCTTGGAGGTGCGGCCGTCGTCATTGCACACGACGTTACCCCACTTGTTCAGCTCCAGTCCGGCGGTGTTTTGGGTCAAAACCGGGTTCGCTTTTCCGCCGGCGGCCACGATCATCAGGTCGGTGTCGAGCAGAAAGTCGGAACCGGGAATCGTGACCGGACGCCGGCGCCCGGAAGCGTCCGGCTCGCCGAGTTCCATTTGGACGCACTGCAACTGCCGGATCATGCCGCGTTTGTCGCCGAGGCACGCAACCGGGTTGGTCAGGAAAAGAAATTCGATGCCTTCTTCCTCGGCGTGGTGGATTTCCTCAATTCGGGCGGGCAATTCGGTCCGCGACCGCCGGTACACGATGCGCACCGTATCCGCACCGAGCCGCAGTGCCGTTCGTGCCGCGTCCATCGCGACATTCCCGCCGCCGACAACCGAAACGGTCTTGCCGCGCACGACCGGCGTGTCGTATTTCGGAAATTCGTAAGCTCGCATCAGATTGCTGCGTGTCAGGTATTCGTTGGCCGAGTAAATGCCGCCGAGGTCTTCGCCGGGGATATTCAAAAACGACGGCAACCCCGCCCCGACGCCGATAAACACGGCATCGAACCGGTCATCGGTCAGCAGTTCATCGACGGTCATTGTTTTGCCGACAACATGGTTCAATTGCAGTTCGGCCCCCAGTTGGCTGAGGTACTCGATTTCCTTTTCGACAATTTCCTTCGGCAGACGAAATTCGGGAATGCCGTACATCAGCACTCCGCCGGGACGGTGAAACGCCTCGAAAATGACGACTTCATAGCCGAGCAGGATCAGGTCGCCGGCGACGGTCAGTCCTGCCGGTCCCGCCCCGACGACCGCGATCCGTTTGCCGTTCGAAGCAACCTTGTCCGGGATGGTGATCAGGTTGTTCATGCGTTCGAAATCGGCGGCGAACCGTTCGCAACGCCCGATGGCAACCGGCTCGAACTTGCGGCCAAGGATGCACTTTTCCTCGCACTGCGATTCCTGCGGACAAACCCGTCCACACACGGCGGGCAGAGCGTTCGTTTCCTTGATTTTCCTCGCCGCTTCGGCGAATTGGCCTTCGGCGATCAAGCGGAGAAAGCCCGGGATATCGACATTGACCGGGCAACCCTCCATGCAGAACGGTTTTTTGCATTGCAGGCAGCGCACTGCTTCGGCGACAGCCATTTCGGGTGTATATCCGAGCGGTACTTCGTCGAAGTTTTTCGCGCGGACTTTCGGTTCCTGTTCCGGCATGGGGGTGCGTGTCTTGCCGCCCTTTGTTGTTGCGCTGGTGGTACTTTTACCGACGTTATCGTTGTTGGGTGTGTTTTCCATGGAAGTTAAGGGTTAGGAGTTAGGAGTTAGGAGTTAGCCGCT
>WRMR01000021.1 GCA_009776995.1 Planctomycetaceae bacterium
AACGGTGATAACGATTCACCAAACGGTGATAACGTTGAGCAAATCGGTGATAACGTTCCATCAAACGGTGATAACGTTGAGCAAATCGGTGATAACGTTCCACCAAACGGTGATAACGTTGAGCAAATCGGTGATAACGTTCCATCAATCGGTGATAACGTTCCATCCGCGAGCATCTCTTTTTGTACGAATTCCGCGTTTTTTTGACGAATTTCCGGCAGAATTTGGTGAATAAACGGGTTATTCGGGGGATTTTTCAATACGAACCACACGAAACAACGAAATTGACGAACTTTATCTCCCGTTTCCACGCTTCGATTCGGCGGTTTTTGCCTCGTCCAAAACTCGTGGACAAGGGCACCTTGTCCCCTTTCGCAATCATATCAATTTTTTGCATTTCTGCCAAGACAAAGTCGTGATACAATTTGGCATGACGCCCGCGGTGGGGCAGTATTGCCGTATTCCAGGACTCGCCAAGTTTCAAATTGTATTTACTGGCTATCGCCTTAAACTCAGGAGTATATGCTTTGTTCTTATTCGATGCGAAATGATGTAATTCGTTACATTGGGTATTATGCACCAACACGCAAGTCTGGCCATACTCATATTCCTTTGCAAGAATGAAGTAATTATGATTGCCTTCGACGGTGAAGTTAAAGACAGCAATGCCACCATCTTGCTCAACACGCACGATGTTTGTAAGGGTTGAAAGCTCACCATTCGCCCCGAGGAAGACATCGCCAACACGCAAGTCCTTTCCACGAATCATTCATTCTCAAAGAAACCGTCTAATTCTAAATCATCTACATTGTCAAGTAGAGGACATTGCCAGTTGTTTATTGCCATGTGTGTTAAAAAATCGTCCGGCAATTGAATATGGTATTTTTCAACATAATACATCACATCAGATGTCCACTCCCATGTACCATCGGTACATATGTCTGGGCCAAGCATGATGATCTCAGGCGGGGCCAAAATATCTTCAACAACTCCCATAACATGTGCATATTTGTATCCTCCATTGAGATAATGAAGTATCTTTTTTTCCATGTCATGCGGAGCGTCTCGCTTTAATTTTGAAAGCTCAAGTTTTGGATTTGTTTTATCGTCGAAAAAACCGAATTTTATTAACTTTGTCATTTATTTCCTCCTGGAATAAAAGTTTGCCATTTTCCGCCAGGCATAAGTTGTAAGAATCCATTCAAATAAATCTTTATCTTTGAAGTTGCTGCTTTTACTGTCACACCAAGTTTATTTGCTAAGTCTTGAGCAAGGTTTCCTTTTCCTGCATCGCATGAAATCAAACGTATGTTGCCGGTTATACCTTTTGATTTGAGAAAATTTGCAATATCTCGCTGCGTTAGATATTCCCATTTACCATTATGAAACACTGCAAACTTTTTTGGGGTACCATGTATAACTAAATCATTGAACCCTTTTTCCGGGCGAATGTTTTTTGCGTAGGGGCGTGCATCATTTGCCCATACAATTGTCTGTGTACAAGGCACTTTTGAGTTATGCACCAACACACAAGTCTGGCCATACTCATATTCTTTCGCCAGTATGAAATAATTGTGATTCCCTTCAACAGTAAAGTTAAAGACATTGATTCCACCTTCAACTTCAAGTCGCAATGCGCCGATCAGAGTTGACAATTCGCCATTAGCACCGATAAAAACGTCTCCCGGTTTAAGGTCTTTGGCTTCCACCCAAAAACCATGCGCAGTTGCACCAATGTTTTCATGATAGAACCAGAGATCATTCTCAAAGACATAATCTCTCGCCTCACGCTCCAAATCAGGTTCATCGGTCACGACCCAGAAGGGATGCGTATCGGTTGTCTCAAGAACTTGCTCAATGCCGTTTTCGTCAATGATAGTCAGTTTGTTGATGTGATCACTGCGCAAGGCACTCGTTGAAACCACAGCTTTTTGCGACACTTCACCAGTCGCGGTGTCATACGAATACACCAAATCACCGACTTGCACATCCTCAATATTCACCGTGACGTATTGCACAAAGTTGCCGTCAGGATCGTACTCCATTCCGACAACAACCTGCGTGCCTTCGGTGAAGCAGTACGTGCCGACGTTTTTCGCCCTGTACAGCGAGCTGCCCATGCTGACAAAGCTCATCATCGCGCCGAGGTAGTTGCCCTCTTTCAACTGTTCCTTGCCCTGCTCATACGACAGTGCGGCAACAACAGCGTGCGGTGCCGCTTGAATCGCCGAGCCGATTTTGCAACCGACTTTCGCCGCGACTTTTTCGCTTGCACCAACCGCTTTCAAGCCTGTTGCCGCCGCCTTCGCCACAGGCAAGCCCGTAATCACAGTCGCCGATGCCGTTGCAAGGTTCATCGACATCATCAGATAATTGCCTTCATACCAGTAAATTCCCGCATTCACCACATCCGCCACGCTGCCAATGTAGGGAATCATGCCAAGCACGTCAAGTCCCGTGTGAATCCAAGCACGGCATTGAAAACTTGCAAAACTTCATAGGCAAATACATGAATCATTCATCACTCCATATTTCTTGCAGAACCAGACCCTTCAAGTTATATTTTTCAATGCAATACTTGAATTCCTCTTCTTCATCACTCATAACTCCATCTGCAAGATACATTGTGGAGCTGTTCAGTTCAGGAATCGTGAATATCGGAGAATCGTGTGTTAAGGTAATGCGGTTTTTGTTGAATACATGTTTGATAATGCCCATACGTTTTTCTTTCCAAACTGTATTTTCGTCGTCCAGACAGTCATAACAATGTTTAGGGCGGAAAAACGTAAATTTCTCATTCTTATACTTGAATTTGAAAAGTTGCCCGGACATCTCTAAAACTGTAAGGGTTTTATCTAAAGCATATTCATCAATGATCATACAATTCGGTGCTGCATTAACAACATTAAAAAAATTTGGTTTGAGAAGCTTTGGTTCTGGAATGAAAACACTTGGTAATCGCCAGTCGTTGGGCAACCGAGCGAATTCAAATTCAAAGAGTTTCTCTACAAGGGTCTCGTCTTCTGGTGCCTCGTCATCAAACATGAAATCCTGATAATCTGAAACATCAAAGTCAATTGCATAAATTTTCATAGATAGCTTTTCGTGTTTATAGTATAAGAAAAATTATAATGAAAAAGTTTTGTCATATAGGAAAAGGAGTTATCCTCAAAAGTTGTGTATGGTTGGAACGTGGCGGCGGTCATGGCGTGACCGCCCTGTCACTTTGCATTCTGCATTTCCTTCGTGTCTTCGTGGTAAAAAGAAACGGCAATCACAGTGTGACTGCCCTGCTTTGACTGATCATTGACTGGCGAAAGCATTATTCTTTGACGGCAAGGCGTTGGAGTTGTTTTGCCCGGAACAGGCGTCCGATGCTGTCCGGCTCCTGGGAAGGCGTCGAATAGTAACGGATCGCTTCCTCGTACTTTCCCTGCATTTCACAAACGCGTCCCAGGTGATAGTTGGCACCATGCCGCCATTGCTGGGCTTTGATGTTGTTGACAACCCGTTTGTTCACGTAATCATACGCGGCACTCAGCGAGCTTTTGCGGCTGTTCGCGTTGGTTGCTTGCAAAGCCTCCTCGAAATGAATCTGCCCCAGCCAGTAATTGGCCGTTCCGACGGCGATTTCAAAAAGAACCGACTGGAGTTGCAAACCCCCGAAATTCATTTCCATTCCGGCAGTGTATTCCTGACGAATCTGCTGCAAATTCTGCAATTGTGTCTCCAATTCCGGCCTGTCTTTTTCCGACGCCCCTTGCAGGGCGGTTTCCGTTTCCCGGATTTGCACCTCAAGTTGCGTCATCGGCTCACTCATGGCAGCGGCTTGCCTGTCCATCATGGCCAGCAACTCCCGGTCGGAAATGCACGCGTGTTGCAGTTGACCGCTTGCGGCTTCCGCCCCGGTTTTGCGACCGGAAAGGTAAAGCACACGTCCTTTCCACAACGGATTGGGATAGTCTGGGTTTGGCGCGAGCCGGAAAAGTTCCAGTCGAATGTCCTGTGTCCCGCGTGTGAGGCAAGACTGGAAATCGGCCTCGAAGGGATAATTCCATCGCGTGACCGTCGCACCGGGCAGTGCGTCTTCAAAGCGTTGTTTCAGATCGGACCAGGAGGTGAACAGCACTGTCTTGTTTGCTCCGGTCAATGCCTTTTCGAGGATCATCATGCGTTGCGACCGGGCAATCGGGTTGGCGGGAACCGCCATGGTGGTTTGTTCGAGCAGGGTGCTCACCAGTTCGACGGAATAGTTGTCACCCAGGCAGGCGGTCAGCAATCCGGGATTGGCCCGCAATTGGTCGAACGTCACCACTTTGCCGAAAACAAGCCCTTTTTCCGGGTCGAGCATGATTTCGTCTTCCGTGACCAGGGGCAGGCCGTAACGCATGAGAAAGACATGCACTTTTCCGTCAAGCAGCACGCCGACCCCCCAAGGCGACTTTGCAACCTGCCCCTGAGCGTCCTGAATATTTGACAAAAACAAGCACGCATCAATCCGGTGTTGGCGGAGCAGTTCGACAAACACGCAAGCCCAATCGGAAACACTTCCCTTGCCGAACAAGAGGGCTTCCCAGGGCATTTGGGGCGTAGCAGGCACGATTTCATTTTGCGGCGTCCGAATGATGGTTTGCATCATGAGATTGCGAACCGTCCAGTCAAACAGTTCCTTGACCCGTTCGATTTCGTCCTGGCGGCTACCGCAAGCCCACAGCGAAACGCTTCGGCACCAGAACGTCTGTTTCAGGTAATCGCCGTCGAGTCGGCGGAAATTAAGATCAGACCCGCGAAAAGTCTCCGCAAAGTGGCTGAACGTTTCGGACAGGTTGCGAAAGTAAAGAACCAGTTGCATTGGGTTTCCGCCAAACTGCTGGAGCTGCCCCTGGAAGAACCTGCGGATGTCGTCCTCCGAAAGATTCCGGCTTTTGGCGACTGTGGCATAGGGTCTCAAAATGCCCTCGATTTCCCGGACATTTTGAAGAAATTCGAGAAAATGCCGTACTTCCAATACCTGATATGCCGCAGTCAACCGGTCCAGGAGTGTCTTCGCAAGATCGGCGGCATTTTGAACATCATCCGGCGTCAAAGCCGAATCGGATTGCGGGTCGCCGCCGATGATCTTTTCCAGCGATTGTGCAAATTGGGAAAAACTTTCGGCAAGAGCGGTCAGGGATTTCTCCTGTTCGGCATAAAAAGCGTCTTCCTGCCAGGCCGGATCGGGCGATTGTTCCGCGATCCAACCGTTGAGCCGTTCGAGCATCTGCGTCAGACTGCCTTGGCCGAAGTGGTTTTCGAGATGGTTGAGGCTGTCAAGCACCTGCGAAAAAACCTGCTCATTCATACCGGTGCCACGGGAACGATCGGTTGGCTGTCGATTCGTCGTTTTCTTCGGCTGTCTGGGACAACCGACCACTCCGGCAAATGCCGTGAGCAGGATGAATATGGTAATGATAAAGAACTTGTGTTTTCGGGCAAAATTCATCTTGGCGGTGCCCCGGAAATGCTAAAGAATCCAAAACTATTGAAGATGGCACACAATCGGCCCTCTCGCGTTGACAATGATATTGTACACGATGAAACGGATTCTTCAATGAGAAAAGCCCATGATGTGTCGAAAATGCCCTTGTCGTTCAATCAGAGCCGCAACGGTAACGGAACAGTCGTTCCGCTCGATGACTCCCGCAGCTCCGATTGAAATGTCCACGTTGATGATTGCACTGTCCCATCGTGTTGACACGCCGGACCCGCCCCTTGGATCCGATGTGTTCCAGATGGCCTGCTATTTCTTGCGTGACGTGCGAGCTGAACGCAAATTTTCAAACCCGGTTCAACCGTTTTTTTGCACCGTCCAGCCATTGGGCGGTTTGCAGGCTGGCCAGGTTTCTGTCGCTTTGCGATATGGTCTCACGCTCCAGTGGTGTTTGGCAAAGGTATGTCTGCCAAGTGGCGCGACTTGTGTCACAAAGGATCATACCACGCGACTTTGCGGGATAATCGCCAACCGGGGCCGGCAGTGAAAACAAAAAACCGTCGCAGGGAGCAATCTCCGGTTTGGCAGGTTCGATGCCTTGCCGCGTCACTTGTAGCGGACAAATCCAATCCGTTGCCGTAGTGCGGAATGCCGCTTTGCTCGGGATGTCTGCGGGGAGGTACAACTCCAATTCGGCACGCAACGATTCCGTTTCCAGGAGTTTCAAAAACTCCGGGGACAGTCCTGACCGTGACGCAACCACCAATGCGGTATCATTCCCGGCAAGGCACTGCAACAATCGCCGCAGTGTTGTTGCCTGTTCCGAAACGGAATTGTAAGCAAGAACATCACGCCATTGTTCCGGGAAAAATTTTTTTGCCCGGAATGATGCAGATAAAACCGGGCCGGCAACCACAGGCACCGTCCGTGTTTCACAATTTGCGAAACAGGCGATGCCTCCTCCCGCGACGGCGGCTCCGAGCGAAAAACAAAATTCTCGTCGGTTCATGACGCCTCCTTATCGTGTGACCCCTTTTTTCAGGAGAATATTACCGTAAGTTCTTGTTTCGGTCGTCATAACAACGGCAAACGCCTGGCGGGCGCGTTCGTAAAATTCAAAGCGGTCGATCCGCTGGATCGGCGGCGTACCGGGAGCGTGTTTGTCGATGACAGCACGGAAAGCCGGTTCAACGGCGGGGTCGGCAACGTCACCTTCCTGAACGGCCATCATGATGACCGGAGCCTTCACGGCGTGATCCAGCGCGAAGAGCGGCAAAATGGCGTCAAGCATCTGCGTAACCACCAGGCCGTCGGCGCGGATGACGCGGTTGTTGACCGTGTGTCCGGGAAAATGAGCGTCGGCCAGAATCATTTCGTCACCGTGCCCCATTTCGGCAAGGGTTTTGAGCAATTCCGGGGAAATGAACGGGGAAATACCTTTGAGCATCGTTTGATCCTTTCGTGAAAAACTTGTGACTGCACTTTTCAAAAGACTGAAGAAGAGATTCAGCTTGCTTCGGAAACGACCAGTAGAGTTCGCAAAACGCACGGCAAATCATCCCACTGGCAACCGAGGCTAATGAAATATACCGCACAACGCCAACAAAGTAAAGTTTTTCAACAGCAGCCCGGAGCGTAAGCGACGGGTTAAAATGCAAATGTCCGCGATGCTTGACAACCGGTCACTTGCGTTTCCGACTGCCACTCACAAAATTCAACTTGGCTGGTGGGTACTGGAATCTCAAACCTGTCACAGTCTTGACTTGGGCTTGGCAGTGTTTATCATGAGGTATTATGCGAAGATTTTATCGTCAACGAACCAACCCGCTGGACACAATGATCCGGATTGTCACGCCGGAGAATATTGCGTTTTCGTACCAGTTGGCGTCGTTTTCGCAACGTGCCTGGGCCTATTTCATCGATATGATGGTCTTGGGACTGATCGTCATGGTGATCGGGTGCCTGTTGATGGTCATGGTGTCGTACCTGTTTTTGCCCGGTGGTTTGGCAATGGCCATCCTTCTGGTGACGGTTTTTTTCCTTTATTGGTTCTTCGGAGCATTCTTTGAAACCGTCTGGAACGGTCAAACGCCCGGCAAGCGGTTGCTCGGTATCCGCGTTTTGAGTACCGAGGGACAGCCGATCAACTCCTTTCAGGCGTTCATCCGCAACATCATGCGGTTTGCCGACTTGCAACCGTTCATGTGTGGCGGGATCGCGTTTGCCGTCATGCTGTGCAACAAGCGGTTCCAACGATTCGGCGACCTTTTGTGCGGCACAATGGTCATCGTCGATGAAAACACCTACGGTCGGCACGGGCTGGTGAAATTCAAGCATCCGGACATTTTCCGCGTCGCGGAACAGTTTCCGCCGATCGCGTTGCCTTCGGAAACGCTCAAGGCACTGGCACTCTACGTCCATCGTCGCAAGGCGATTTCGCCGCGTCGCCGCGAACACATTGCCGCCATTCTGGCTGTCCCGTTAATCGAGCGTCACGGCCTGCCGGAAAACGTCCACTTCGACCTGTTGCTCTGCGCGATCTATCACGCCCATTTCGTTGCCCTGTCCGGTGAAGAGGAATCCGGAACGGACGCGCGGCCCGAACCGACACCACTTCCTGGTGGTCCATTACAGGTGTGACTTCACTGTTTCACCTCTTTATCTTTGGCATGTCTTTCGCCGGATTCAATTCTTCAAACGCAATCAGAACGGTTGTTTTGGGAGCAATATTCCTCGTTCGTGAGGTCATCTTCTGTGATGGCCACGATCACAATGCCGTTTTTGTTTGCAAAATCAATGACATCCTGTTGGCCCACCAAAACCGTCATATTTGCCTCGACGACCAGCACTTTTCCTCCGGATTTGGCCAGACTTTGGACCGTTTGCATCCCGAAGCTGGGCATGTCGAACCGCTTGTCCTGTTGCGGCTTCGCCAGTTTGAGCATGGTAAACCCCTGGCACAGCCGCCCGGAACGCGCAATGCACTCGTCCGTGCCTTCGAGTGCCTCAAGGGCAATGACCGCTTGATCCTTGACCGTAACTGCCTGGCCGATGTCAAGCCGCCCCAGTTCCTTCGAGATGCGCCAGCCGAATTGAATGTCTTTCCATTGAGCCTTCGTCGGTCCATGTTGGGTCAATCGTTCGTGTTTCACAAGCATCTCCGGGGCCAGGTCGGTGCCTGGCAGTATCGTAATTCCTTGCCGTTCAAAGGCTTCCACACAGGTCAGTAGCAGAGAATCCGAGGTGTTATCTTTACTGCGAAAAACAAAATGCGGTGCGAACAGCCGGATGGTGTACCAATCGGGCATGTATCGCCAGATGATCCACGGGTGGTGAAACTGCCGCTTGGAAATCCCCCCGGCCATGGCCGCCTGCGTGACGCCGTGTTTTTTGAAAAAACGCACGGCTTTTCCAAATTGACCGAACCCCATCCAGCAATGGCCTTGACAATAATCAAATATCCGGGCGTCCACTTGGTCACGAACGCCGAGACAATAGACATCGTAGTTTTTCTGCTTCAAAAATCGTGCAAGTAAAACCGGATAATCTCCAAAACCTGCAATGATTCCAACTCGTTTCATGCTTCCATTCTCACATTTTTGCACACTGATAACACGGATTGAACAAGATTTTCACCGAATGAATTGATCCGTGCAAATCTGTCTAATCTGTGTCGTCAGTGTACTTTATCATTGAAACATATTTCTCTTTCGCAAAAATATTACCCAGATTGGCCCGATTTGTCAACAACAGTTGCAGCGAAAAATCCGGGATTGATTACTGATTCAACAAAGACGTTCCCCTAGTCAGGCAAGTGTTTTTGGGGACAATATCACGCGATTCTGTGGTGATGATCGTTGCTCTGTCCGAATCGGTCGGGGGATCATGCGCAAAGCGAAAAACGCAGAACTTTGAAACTATCTTTGCGCTTTGCGCTCTGCGCTCTGCGCTGACCCAACTTTGATTTGAAAGGAAAAACAACATGGGAAGTACAATTGTTGACATTCGCGGCCGTCAGATTCTTGACAGCCGTGGCAATCCGACTGTGGAGGTCGATGTTCGTTTGGCCTGTGGCGCATTTGGCCGGGCAGCGGTTCCGAGCGGCGCGAGTACCGGCGTGCATGAAGCCATTGAGCTTCGCGACGGGGACAAGTCGAACTATCTGGGCAAAAGCGTCTTGAAGGCCGTCGCCAACATCAACGACGTGATCGCCGACGAAATCTGCGGCATGGACGCACTCGACCAGACCGCCGTTGACTACCGTATGATCGAAATCGACGGCACGGAAAACAAAGGCAAGCTGGGTGCCAACGCGATTCTCGGCGTTTCGCTGGCCGCTGCCCGAGCCGCTGCCGACATGTGTGAGCTGCCGCTTTACCGTTACATGGGCGGTATTGCCGCACGAACGTTGCCCGCCCCGATGATGAACATCATCAACGGCGGCGCACATGCCGATAACAAGGTCGATGTGCAGGAGTTCATGGTCTTTCCGCTCGGATTCGACACGTTCACCGACGCCATCCGTTGCGGTTGCGAAGTGTTCCACAACCTCAAAAGCGTTCTCAACAAGAAGGGTTTCTCGACCAACGTCGGCGACGAAGGCGGGTTCGCGCCCGACCTGCAAAGCAACGAAGCCGCGCTCGAAGCAATTGTCGAAGCCGTTAAAGCCGCCGGTTACAAGCTCGGCGAACAGGTTTTCATCGCGATGGACGCAGCCAGCACCGAGTTTTACAATGCCGAAACGAAGCGTTACACGCTCGACGGCAAGGACATCACATCGGCGGAAATGGTCGATGTCCTCGCAAGCTGGGCCGCGAAATATCCGATTGTGTCGATTGAAGACGGTTGTGCCGAAGACGATTGGGAAGGCTGGAAACTCCTGACCGACAAACTTGGCAAGAAGGTGCAACTCGTCGGCGATGACTTGTTCGTGACGAATACGAAACGCCTCAAGAGGGGCATCGACGAAGGGATCGCGAACAGCATTTTGATCAAGGTCAACCAGATCGGCTCGCTGACCGAAACAATCGAAGCAATTCAACTGGCCGCGAGGAACGGTTACACGTCGATTTCGAGCCACCGCAGCGGCGAAACGGAAGATTCGACGATTGCCGACCTGGCCGTCGCGCTCAATACGGGACAAATCAAGACCGGCTCGGCCAGCCGTTCCGACCGCATGGCCAAGTACAACCAGTTGCTCCGTATTGAAGAACAACTCGGCAACGCCGCAGTTTACGGCGGGAAATTCTTCCCGTACAAGTAATTCAGAGCCTTTTGTGGAAGCAAGATGCGATTCGATGAAAACCCACGAATTTGTTTTGAGATCACCACAAGAGGAGTCATGCAAGGATAACGTGAACACTTCAATCCGAGTTGCGAGAGTTATCGGGCGAAATGGCCGCTCCGTGACCGTCGCGGCTCTGATTGATCACACAACTTGTTTTTTGCAAGTCCTTATCTGCTTACTTCATGCGTTTTGGTTCGCGGTTTTTGTTTGGCAAATTCCTGGAGATCGGCCATGATCTCCGATTCGATGCGCGTTTTCGGTTCCAGAGTCCAGGGGAGCAGCACGGTGAAGGTGCTGCCCAGTCCAAGTCTGCTTTCGACAGAGACGCTGCCATCGAGCAACCGGCACAGTTCTTTGACGATGGAAAGTCCCAGCCCGGAACCGGAATACTCGCGTTTCATGGCGTCGCCTTCGGCCATGGAGCTTTTCCCCTGGCGGAACTTTTCAAAAATGATTTGTTGATCTTCCTCCGGGATACCGACGCCGGTGTCAATGACCTTCATCTCGAGCATCGGTTGGCGGTAACTCGCATGAACCGTAGCGGTCTGCGACTCAGTACCCGACTTGATGCGGCGAACCTGCACTTTGATGCGGCCGCCTTCCGGGGTGAACTTGATCGCGTTGGACAGCAGGTTGTTCAAAATCTGTTGCAATCGCGTTGCGTCCTGGTGCATCGGCGGGAGATGGTCGGGGATGTCGTCGTTGATGTCGATGTTCTTGCGGTCGCCCAGCGGTTTGGCCATGTCGCACTGGGCACCGACAATCGACGCAATAGCAAACGTCTCCGGCTGCACGACAATGCGTCCGGCTTCGATTTTCGCCATATCAAGAATGTCATTAATCATGCCGAGCAGTGTTTTTCCTGACTTGCTGATGTTATCGACATAACGCTTCTGCTTGTCGTCGAGCGAATCAATGGAGCTGAGAACCTCGCTGAAACCGATGATGCTGTTGAGTGGTGTGCGTAATTCGTGGCTCATCGTGGCCATGAAATCACTCTTGGTGCGGTTCGATTCGTACAACTGCATGTTGAGTCGCGCGAGTTGATCGATGCGCTGGTCGAGTTCGACATTGATGCCCCGAAGTTTTTCCTGGGAGTTGAGAATATGCCGGACTGTCCGGTTGAACGCGAGAGCCAGTGATTCAAACTCGTCACCGGTATGCAAATCGGCCCGCTGTGAAATGTCACCGCGACTGATCGCGTCGCTGACCCTGCGGAGGTGGCGCAACGGTTTGATGATGATCCAACGGATGATAATATAAAACGCGAGCATGGCCAATGTCGCGGTGAGAATCGACGCAACAAGCAGACTGACCCAATATTCGTCGGTGACAGCTTTTGACGGCGGGTCAACAATGATGACCTCAACAATGCCGATCAGGTCGCCCGGTTCCAAATCGGGGGAGTAAAAACGGTGGCAAGTCAGACATATGCCGGCTTCGGCCCAACGCGGTTCATAATAGCGGTAATGACCGTTATTGTCCATCTTGGCCACAAATTGCGGAGCGGATTTGACGTCGGCATCCATTTCCGAGGCAATTTCAAGAGGTGTCGGCCCCATCACCGATGGACGACCGGCTGGTTGTGGAAGCGGCGGAACCTGATCGACCAATCTTTCAGCAACCTGAATGTCCTCCGGTCCGATGAGAGTGACACCTTGATTTACTGAGGCAAGGTTGGGCGATTTGCGAAACTGTTCGAGCAACTCTTCTTCAAATTGATTTTGCGGCAACTTTTCCGGTGGGATGCGTGAATCCACAAAACTTTCCGGGCGACGTATGACACGGGTTTGTTCCGGGTTGGAACCCAGGAGTTGAGTGATGGCCTTGCGGTAACCGGAATCGTCCAGGGGACGCTCCACCCGGCCGGAAGCAGTAAACAGTGTCGAAGCCGGGGGAACCAATGACGAGGCAAGCGGGGAATCCAAGTCCGCATTGTCCTTGCGAACGTGTTCGAAAACAAGATGCTCTTTTGCCAACGAGCGTGCCATCGTTTCGTTTTGCGTCTTGATCAACGCATCAGTCACGCTCCAGTACATCCGGAAACTGACCGTGATCACGATCAACATCGCAACACCGAAAAAAAACAGGCATTTCAGCTCAAGACTCGACTCAAACATCTGCTGGTTATTGCTTGCCGATCGTTGCATGGGAGGGATGCCCCGTTGAAAAACACCTTGAGATTTGTATGATATCCTCTATAATTCTAACATAAATAATCGCCGGAACATAGAGAAGATTGCGGAACCGCCAAGAGCGTTTGCAGACAAGTCTCAAAAACGCACTTGTTTTTCAAATCACCGCATTGACAATATTATTGTTGTGATTCAGCCTGATGAAAAACAAATAGAATAACGCTCGAAATACAAAAACGCGATGAAAATTGACATCACACAAGGTGTTCGCAGAGTCTTGCAAAAATCCGAACGATACCGGAAACATGAAACGGACTTGCATTTTTCCGAACCCTTTGCTGTTACAACACTTGGCGTATTGTTGGCATTACTTGACGAGGATGAATGTCGTGCCGCAGCATGGCTGGATGAATGCGGAATGAATCGTCTTTTAGTTGCTAATACATTGATTTTTGAGACGTTGGATTTAACATCGGAAGAAAATGGGGAAAAAAGCAAAAATATCGAAACTGACAATAAGTTTCCGACAAGAATTCGTTTTTTTCTCGATGGTGATGAGGTACCCGTAGGACGGCTGGAGCCGGAATTTGTGAGCGGTGTCTTTCAAGCGACACAGCATCTGCGAGAAATCCTGCCGCAGGTGGTGTTTGCAACCGAACATCTTTTGTATGCACTTTCGTTGGCGGAAGACGAAATAGGTACGTTTTTGCGGGATCACGATGTTACCCCGGAACGCCTGTTCGGGAAAATATGTCGTCAAGAAGGTATCGACCTGGAGGAACCGGAAGTGATCAGCGTTGCCTGGGATGATATTTCCGCAAATGATTTGCCGATGGAAATGCCACAAAGCGTCACAAACATCTTGCTCACTGGCATGCCGAATGATCCTGCGACGGTTTACCGGATACTTGACGCATCGGCAAATCGGGCGGTTGAGGCGGTGCGAGTCCTCGAAGATTACGTGCGATTTGGGCTTGACAATGCGGAAATGGTGAAGATGACCAAGCAAATGCGGCATGAGCTGGCGTCGGCATTACAGGAACTGCCGCAACACGAACGCCTGGCCGCGCGAAGCACAGCCACAGATGTCGGCACCAACATCGAAGGGACAAACGAATATCGCCGCACCTCTTTGGCTGACGTGCTGGGAGCGAACTTTTCGCGATTTCAGGAATCGTTGCGAAGCCTCGAAGAATACGGGAAAATCGTTGCTCCGCAACTGGCTCGAACCGCCGAACGGTTGCGTTACCAATCCTACACGTTGCAAAAGGTCGTTCGCGTTCCTTATACCACCGGTTCGACAACTTGTGACGTTCAGCAGCGGTTGCTCCAATCGTGTTTGTACGTACTGATTGATTGCCGGAAACCGGAGACGGAATTTGTCGCTTTGGTCCAAGCCGTCATTCAGGGCGGTGCCGACGTGATTCAACTCCGCGACAAGCAGGCCGATGACCGCCTGTTGTTGCAACGGGCAGGAAGTCTCCGCGAATTGACCACCGGGACACAAACACTCATGATTGTCAACGACCGGCCTGACCTTGCGTTGCTGAGTCGCGCTGACGGTGTGCATGTCGGCCAGGAAGAGTTTGCCCCATCCGATGTGCGGCAACTTGTCTGTGCCGGAATGCTAATCGGCGTTTCAACGCATTCAATCGAACAGGCAAGGCAGGCGTTACTTGACGGTGCCGATTATCTTGGTGCAGGTCCCGTGTTTCCGTCATTGACGAAAACATTCGACGCCTTTCCCGGCACGGATTTCCTCAGGCAAATCGCTGCGGAAATTTCTCTGCCGGTGTTTGCCATCGGCGGTATCAACCCCGACAACCTGCCGCATGTCATAGAAGCCGGTTTGCGGCGTGTTGCCGTCCAATCGGCCGTCACCGAATCGCAAGACCCTGCCGCAATGTGCCGGCTAGTGAAAGAAATACTTGCAACCCACCCATGATCAACCACCCATGACACTCCCCATGCAACTGACAATCAATGGTGAAACCCGGCAATATGCAACTCCCATGACAATCGCGGAACTTCTTGAGACGATGGGACTCAAGGGGAAATTCGTTGCCGTCGAACGCAATCGCGAAGTGGTTTCCTACACGAAATACAACGCGGTGACGCTCTCCGACGGCGATCAACTCGAAATCGTCACGCTGGTCGGCGGAGGTTGAAAACGTGGCAGTCACAGACGAATCACTGAACTGAAATCCCCATTGATATCCTGCCGAACGCCATTTGACTGGTATTCATTTTGTGACCTTTGTGAAAAGCTTTGTGGCCTTTGTGTTAAATATTTCAACACAAAGGGATGCACAAAGTTCGCAGACATCAATGCAAAGTCCATGGCGTTGTACGGTCTAAACATCTTCGCTCCTTGTGGTGAATCTTCTACCGCACCCGTAAAATTTCAGCGGCAAGCAGGTCATCGACCGCCTGGTGTTCGAGGAATTGTTCGTCAATCAACGTGGTCATGATCGCGCCGTGGCGACGGCAGGCGGCGTTGTAATTTTCCTGGTGCCGGCCGAGATTGGCCAAATACCGTTTGCGTGCGAGTGTGTCGAGAAACAGTTCGAACCGTTGGTTGGTTTCTGAGTCGATGAGCCGCAGATTGCCCTCTTCCGGCGGGTTGGCGTCGCTTTGGGCCAGCAGTTGCACAACGACCGTCACGGCCGCGTTGGCCGCAAGTGCCGCGACGACCGGTTCCGGGTCGGCCAAAAACAGCAGATCGCTGACAAAAACCCGGATGCCGCGCGGCCGCCAGCTTGGGGGCTGTTGCTGCAAGGCATCTGCCGGTGTTTGTACGCTTGTCAATTCAAACGGGTCCCACGCGGTCGGCATACCGGTCGAACGCCCCAGTTTCCGGCAGCCGTTGTCCGTGACCCACAGATTGAAGGTGAAATGCGCCTCGGTGGCCGCCGACGCGAAAAATCCGGCCAAAGCACAGGCCGCTTCCTCTTTGCGCGAGCCGGGCAGTGCCATCGACTTCGACACGTCGAGTAGCAAATCGACATGCGGGTTGACCTCATCGCGGTACAGTTTGAGAGCCAGACGGTCATTCCTCGCATAGGCATTCCAGTCGATGCGCCGCAGGTCGTCTCCGGCCTTGTACTCGCGGTGTTCCATAAATTCGAGGCTGCTTCCCGTCGCACGGGCCGGCGTGTTGCCAACCGTTCCCGTCGGCGAAACCGGAGGGTCAACAAAAAGATAATTGCTCCCCCAGTGATAACCCAGCATGAGCGATTCAATATGCGTTTCTGTTGACATTGACATTGGAAGTTTGGAGTGGGGAGTAGTACAAAAGGCAGTCGCCGCATGGCATGCCATGCGATGATTGTCACGGATGCATTATACAAAGAGTTTATCAAATCAGGTCAATGTCGGCAACAAGGCGGAAAACCTTGACATGACAGACCGATAGGTCAACGTGCAATTTGCATCCATGCCTTGTGTCTCCCAAACAATTCTGCCAATTCTGTAAAAAATGGGGTGCCACTTGCCAAGTTTACGCAAATTCAAGGTTGGACCCAAAATATTTGTTTTTGTGCATTGAATTGGTTTGTACTCGATTCCAGCTTTGATGGAGTATCTTTTCAACCGTGGAGCCGATCATGAGGTTGTGACCGCCTTGCCTCACAACATATCCAGCGGGTCAATATCAACGATCCAGAGTGTGTCGGCCGGCGGTTTGAGATTGTGTGTGGCCAGGCGAATGACTGTTTTCATGCGGTCGGGGTCGATTGCGTGGATGTGGATGTGGAACCGGAAATTGCCGCGCAGTTTGGAAAACGGGGCCGGGGCGGGGCCGAGGATGCGGCATTTCAGTTCGATGTCAACAGCACATTTGGTCAGCGTGGTCGCTATATGTTTTGCAAATTCGAGCGTTGCAAGTTCGTTCGGACCGCGCAGGACAAAACGCGCCATTTTGGAGTACGGCGGATAGCCGAACAACTTCCGAATCGGCAGTTCACTGTTGATGAAAGCGTGATAATCGTGATTCGTTGCCGCCATGATTGCCGCATGATCCGGGTTGAAGGTCTGCACGATGACCTGTCCGCCCTGTTCGCTGCGTCCGGTTCGGCCTGCGACTTGTGTGATGAGATGAAACGTCCGTTCCGACGCACGAAAGTCGGGCAGATGCAAGGCCGTGTCGGCACTGATAACGCCAACGAGCGTGACGTTCGGGAAATCCAGCCCCTTGGCAATCATCTGCGTACCAAGCAAAATGCGGACTTTGCCTTCGCGGAACTGCGTCAATGCCCGTTCGTGGGCACCGTGTCCCTGCATCGTGTCGGTGTCCATCCGCAACATCGGCACGTTCGGGAACCGTTGCTTGATTTCCTGTTCGAGTTTTTGCGTTCCGTAACCGCTGTATCGAATGCCGGGAAACGCACATTTCGGGCATTTCGACGGCGCGGTGATCTGGTGGTCGCAATAATGGCAAATCGCGACGTCCGCCGTGTGGTGGTGCGTCAGCGTCACGTCGCAGTCGGGACACTTGACCACTTCGCCGCAAGCCGGGCATTGAATATGCGTCGAGAACCCGCGACGGTTGAGCATCAAAATGACCTGTCCGCCGCGTTCGAGCGATTCGGCAATGGCCGTATGCATCAGCCGGTGAATCGCCCCGCGCGTGTGACCGCCGCGATCCGCCGACCGCAGATCAATCGTCGCGACACGCGGCAACGGCAGGTTGCGAACACGATGCGGCATCGAAAGCAACTGGTACTCGCGCGTTCCTGCGGCACGATGCCAGCTTTCGAGCGACGGGGTCGCCGAACCGAGTAAAAGCGGGATATTTTCCTCTTCCGCCCGACGCTGGGCCACGTCCCGCGCATGATAACGCGGTGCCGAGTCCTGCTTGAACGAGTTTTCGTGTTCTTCGTCGATGATAATCAGTCCGGGGTGCGGCAGCGGGGCAAACACCGCACTCCGCGCACCGACGACCACCTGCACCGTGCCGGAGGCGATGCGTTGCCATTCACGATGCCGTTCCGCATCGGTCAAATGGCTGTGCAACACGGCAACATGATCGAACCGGGCGCGAAACCGTCCGACCGTTTGCGGCGTCAGGCTGATTTCCGGCACGAGGACAATGGCCTGCCGGCCGCTTTGCACAACGTCGTCAATCGCGCGAATGTAAACCTCGGTTTTGCCGCTCCCGGTCACGCCGTGCAACAGGAACGTGCGATACTCGTTTCGCCGGATCGTTTCGCGGATCGTTTCGAGGCAGCGTTGTTGCGAAACGTTCAAATCGTGCGGCTGTTGACGCGGAATGGGTGCGTCGTCGATGGCTGAACGCTGCCGCCGCTCGGTGCGAACGCGAAACAGTCCGAGCCGCTTGAGATGCTGAACCGGCACCATCGAACACTTGGCCGCACGCGACAATTCGGCGGCAGTGAGCGGCACTTCCGAATGCAGCAGGACGTCAAAAACATGTTGCTGCTTGGGCGTCAGCGGCTTGGATTTCGCGTTCGGCATTTTCGCCAGTTCGTCGATTTTCCGGCGGTAATCGTCCGGCACATACAAAATCGAGGCCAATCGCGTCCCGGCATGTTCGCGCACCCCGGCGGGCAAAACCGCCTCCAGCACCTGCCCTTGCGGACAGAGATAATAATCGGCGATCCAGCGTGTCAGCCGTAACATTTTGTCGGAAAGCAACCGTTGCTCATCAACGACGGCGAGCAGTTCTTTCAACCGCCGCGACTTGACCTCTTTGCGTTCCACGGCAATACAATAACCCAGTGTCTCGCGGTCGCCGCGTCCGAGCGGCACCATGACGCGCAAACCCGGCGTGATCTGTTCGGTCAGTTTCTCCGGCACAAGATAGTCGAACGTTCCGTCCACACCTTTCGGAAAGATGACGCCCGCCACCCATGCCAGACGCACATCATCCAACTCCCATTCGGGTGTGCTTTCCCTGAATAAATTGCGTTGCGACATGGAAGTTTCGCCGAGCGTCCTGGACGCCGGTGGTGTGTTTAGCCGCCGGTTCTGGATCGGCGACAGCGATTGAAGGGCGGTCACGCCGCACCACTGTGTCACCAAAGCAACAATACCCGTGGCCGCCGCAAAGTCTCATCTTACCTCATTTTTCCCAGGAAAACAATCCCGGCAGAGTGCAGAGTGCAGAGTGCAGAATGCAGAGTGCAGAGTGCAGAGTGCAGAGTGCAGAGTGCAGAATGCAGAATGCAGAGTGCAGAATGCAGAATGCAGAGTACAGAGTGCAGAGTGCAGAATGCAGAGTGCAAAGTGCAAAGTGCAAAGTGCAAAGTGCAAAGTGCAAAGTGCAAAGTATTCCGCTCTGCACTCCTAGCCACTAGCCACTCGCCACTCTGACTGTCAAACTCTAACATGCTATACAAAACAACAGTCTGTCTTATGAGAGAAAACGTTATTTTTTACCCAAACGACTCCGTTTACCGTCCCGATTTAACGAATATGCAGCATTTCCGGCCAATTTCTGATTCAAAAGTGATCAAACTTGAGCCTTCAGGAATCATTCAATGATTCAAAAGTGATCAAATTTGAGCATTCGGCAATCATTCAATGATTCAAAAGTGATCAAACTTGAGCATCCGGGAATCATTCA
>WRMR01000022.1 GCA_009776995.1 Planctomycetaceae bacterium
TCCTGGTCGTGATAGCGATCATCGGGATTTTGATCGCGTTATTATTACCTGCGGTTCAGGCGGCGAGAGAGGCTGCCAGGAGGATGCAGTGTACGAACAACCTCAAAAACATCATGCTGGGAGTTCACAACTACCATGATTCTTGTAGAGTGATTCCGGGTTACGCTCTCAATTGGACCGACGATCTTTCCTGGATGGTGCGAATTCTCCCTTATGTTGAGCAGTCCGCCATTTACAGCAACTTGACTCCTCAGTGTTGGTGGTCGATTGGTGCCGGAAATCCACCCAGAGGGTACAACTCACAGGAACGAATCGCACTTTTCCGAACCAGGTTTACCTTGTTTGAATGCCCGACTCTGGGTGGTGCCTTGATGCAAGGCACCTTCACCGACGATCAGGAATGGGCCAGGTATTCTTACTGTTATGCCGCGTGCCTTGGACCAACCCATTATGGGCAACACGATTTTTTGACCATCCATCCCACCCTGTTTTCCCAGGAAGACCGTTGGTACAGGCCGGCCGGTCAACCTTTCGTCAATGAAAATCTCAACAGAGCCTTCGGGGTGGTCACGGATGGTTTGAGCAATACGATGTTTTTCGCCGAGGTCGCGCCGCCGACCAGTAATCCAGGGGCAACCACTTATGGGAACATTCTGATGGGAAACGGAGCCGCTTTTACGACCTTGCGAATGATCAACGATTTTTTGGAATTTGATTACTGTGTGACTTGTTGGGATCCCGGCACCGTCGGGCGCGGGGGGAAGGCCGTTTGTGTGCAAGACTGGAGATATGATGTGCAAACACATACGGCACGCAGTATGCACACCGGCGGCGTCAACGCGGCCATGGGAGATGGTTCCATTCATTTCCTGTCGGACACCATCAGCGTCAGAACCTGGGGTTGCCTGGGTAACGGCGGTGACGGCATGACGGTCTCCATTCCGTAAAAGGCTTTCCATGGTCTTTCTTGCGAGTGATGACAATGATAATGAATCGAGAGAGGTCACCCATGAAACAATTCTTTCTCCCATGGATCGTTTTGTTGTTTCCGTTATCGGGAGTACTTTGGGCTGCGGAAATGGTGAATGATCCAACGAACAGCGTTGATGAACCGGCAGAGGATTTCCCTCGCTATGAAATCGACGGCTTTGAAGCGGAAGGCAATGCGATTCGGCATTTGCACTGGCGTCATTATCAACGGCCGGATTCGATTTCGCCGCAAATTTCCCGCCAGGGAACAAACATCCCGGGCCCGTTATGTGTTTTATGGGACGACTGGATTCAATCGCCGGCGATATGGCCTGCGACCACCCAACAACCGGAAGTGCTTGATGCCTGGCGACTCGGATTTCTCCGACGTCCCATCGCCTCAGACGGTTATATTGCGACAGATTTTTCGCTGCTCCAATCCTATGCCCATCCGTACTCCTGGGTTTTTCCCGTCTGGTTTCACGGAATCGGCGGAATGGGGTGGCATTTTTCCTACGCGGACGACACCTTGTATGAAGGAAATCCCAATTTCGGCTTTCGTCCGGCCGGACCGGTATCAAACGACGATTGGTCATCGTTCGGAGTTGTTTCGACGGAAATCACAAGTGATGGTTGGATGCTCGCACTGACCGAACCGGGGGCGTATGTGCAATCGCCTGCCGTCGGGATTATGTCCGAACAGGCACCGTGGGTCCAGGTACGGTTTCGTCATTTGAAAGGAAACATCAAGCCGCGATTCCAGTGGACGACCAGGGAGCATCCTGATTTTGATGACATCAAATCACTCCCGATTCCGCTTCCCGAATTGGAAGAACCGGTTGCGATCACAGTCCCAGTGTACCGGCATCCCTATTGGTCGGGAACTGTTACGGGCATTCGGATCGATTGGGGAAACGCCGATCCGGGTGCGGTTGTTGCATTTCGGGGACTTTGTACCCATTATGACACACGACACAATACGAACAACGCTTTTTTCGTGCGGGGCGCATTACGGCATTTCGCATGGACCGGCGACAAAGCATTTTTGAGCGAAATCATGGGAAAGGTTCGCCGGGCATTGCGGCATGACTTGCGGGAATTTCAGGTCAGCAGCGAACACTATGTACTCACGACATGGCCGGGGCATGATGGTCGTGCCGGTCTCGTTTTGACGCCGGAGGGACATTGGACAAAGCGAATTGGTTCTGGAATCGGAAACAATTACTGGGACATTTTCCCGTTCGGACACCATGACGCTTATGCGACGATTCAACTGTACCCCGCCCTTTTGATGCTTGCTGATGCAGAACGGCGATTCGGGAATACGATTCCGGGGGTTGGTGAAGAAACACCATTCGATCCTCAGTATCTTGAAGAACTTGCCGCCAAGATGAAAACGAAATTCAACGACCTGTTTTGGGTGCCGGAAACAGGACGTTTTGCCGGCTGGATTGACGCTGATGGCATTGTCCGCGACTTTGGTTTCACTTCGCTCAACCTGGAGGCAATCCACTACGGACTTGCAAGTGACGAACATGCCCGTTCGGTGCTTGACTGGCTGAGCGGTGACCGGCTCGTCGATGGGGATATCAATCAAGGAGCCGATATCTATCATTCACGGTTTGCTCCGCGATGCACCACTAAATTCAACCCTGATTGCTGGTTTTGGATGTATGGGCCGGCACCCGTCGAAGGGCGGGACAACCGCTTGCAGGAAGGCGGGTTAGTACTCGGTTTTTCGTACTTCGATGTGATGGCACGTTTGAAAGTCCACGGAGCCGACGATGCTTGGAAACGAATGCGTGACATCTCCGAATGGTACCGCGACGTACTCAAGGCGGGCGGTTACGAAGCCTATTATGCCGGAACCGGCGTGACGCTACAAGGCAATAACGTGGGCGGCGGATTGGGACTGGCTCACGAGTTTTTCGAGAGCATCATGGTTCCAACCGTATTGCTTGACGGATTTCTCGGTTTTGTCCCTGACGCGGAAGGTTTCGCCGTTTTGCCGCAATTTCCGTCCGATTGGTCGAAATTGCGTATCACCCGAATCGCCTGGCGAGAAATGGTACTTGATATTACCGTGACGCCCGACCGGATCACCATCAACTCCGAAGGAGCACGTATGCCCTGCAAGGTTTGCGTACCGCGTGGCTGGAAACGCACCGAAGTCCCGGCCACATCTCAAGCAAACGGCATCGACACTTTTACCGTTGATTTTTCGCAAACGCTGCGGGCGGTTTTTGAGAAGTGAAGAACGCCGGATTTTTGCTGGAAAGAAACAGGTTAAATTGCCGGAGCCCCTTCATTAACACTATTTCAGGAGTCCATTGACCATGTTTCGTTTTCTGTCATTTTCGGTATTTGTGTTGTTTTGTTCGGGAATGCTTTTCGCCAACGGACCGGGTTTGCCCACGACGGAAGCCGTCGGCAATGTGGATGGCGTGCTGAACTGGTCGCTAGGGAGTATTGCCCCAAATGACTCGAAGTTGCAAACGGTTTTTCTCGTGTATGGTTTGACATTGAGCCCCGGTTATCACATTTTCCAGGAACCCTACCTGACTCTGCTGGGTTCCGCCGGATGGGGAGCCCCGGTTCAAAACACGGGACAGCCGGGCTACGGATTTGCCGACGTCATCCCGGGATCGTTTGGTGATGATATTTATCAACAAGGAATTGAAATCATGGTGTTGTTATGAAAAGAAATCGTATGGCTGTTCCAGTATCCGCTTGCGTTTTGATATTGCTCTTTCTTGTATCCGGTTGCGGGGACGGCAAGGTGCGTATCCAGGGAAAAGTGAGTTACGACGGCAAAGCGGTCGAACGCGGTTCCGTTGCTTTTGTCGGGGACAAAGGACAAGGGACGGTTTTCGGCGAGCAGTTCAAAAACGGAAGTTATGCGGCACGGGTTCCCAAAGGAGATTACCTCGTCAAGATCAACGGGTTTGAATCCGTCAAACTGGACCAGCCGATTCCCGGTGTTGCCGGATCACCCCCGACAACACATACCGACAAATCCATCATTCCGGGAAAGTATAACATGTTTTCGCAAATGTTCATCGAAATTGACGGCTCCAAAAAAGTGTTCGACTTCGATTTGGAAAAGGCGGAATAAGGACATGACATAATATGAAACGACCATTCTTGATATCGGCTTTGTGTTGGGTTGCGTTGAATTCCTGCTTCGGTGTTTTCACGAGTGTCTGTTGCCTGGCGGAGGATCAAAAGCAAGGAACGTTTATAACACCCAATCCGCCTCGTGCCTATTCTGACGGGCGTCCGAATCCGGCGTATCGTTTGGAAGCGGTCGATTCCGGACGTTTGCTTCGGCATGGGGACGGGCCGGAGGATTGTGACATCAACGGAATGCGTGAGGCAAGTCTCATTGAACATGACGGCACGTACCACCTCTATTATGACGGCTGCGGTCCGAAAGGTTGGGTGGCCTGTCTCGCAACGAGTACCGACCTTTTGCATTGGACGAAACACGGCCCGAAATTGACGCTCGGTGAACCTGGCGAAGCCGATTCGGGAACGGCCACCTCGCCGTGGTTGATACGGGACACGGAAGGTACTTGGCACATGTTTTATGTCAGCTGCCAAACGACAACGCCGCCGCCGTTTCTGGTTCCGGCCGTCCCCTACACTGCCTCGAAAGCCCGGAGCGACTCGCCTGCCGGACCGTGGGAAAAACAGAAGGAGACGATCCCTTTCCGTCCCACTCCAGGCACGTACAACTCGGATACGGCCAATCCCGGTTTTATCGTTAAAAAGGAAGACGAATACCTGATGTTTTACAGTGCGGCCGTAAGCGGACCATTCAAACGAACGCTTGCACTTGCTCGAACCCATGATTTGAACGGAACGTGGCAGGTGGCACCCGAACCGCTGTTTTCGCTCGACGAACAGATTGAGAATTCGTCACTGTACTTTGAGCCGACAAATCAAACGTGGTTCCTTTTTACCAACCATATCGGGATCAATGAACAAGGGGTGGAGTACACCGATGCCATTTGGGTTTATTGGAGCAAAAACCTCGAACATTGGGACGCCAATCACAAAGCCGTTGTACTTGATGGACACAATTGCGTCTGGTCGAACGCCTGTCTCGGAATGCCAAGCGTCATTCGGAAAGGAGACCGGCTCGCGTTGTTTTATGACGCTCCCGGCGGTGACAGTATCGACCACATGAAGCGTGATATCGGCCTTGCATGGCTGCCATTGCCACTTGTGCCGCCGAAAGATTAAGGCGATAGAGTCGGACATTGAGTCAATGAAAAACGTCAATCTTTTTTCCGAATGAGAGAATAGTGAGAGAATAATAATGCGATTGATCGTAATATTAAGCGTGATCCTTGGGAGTTTGACCGGTGTTGCATTGGCCGAACAGACAACGGTAAAGATTCGGTGCGAGACACGGGAAGGTGCGCCGGGGCTTGGTTTTTTGAGCTGGGACACCGAAGGGGGAAATCGGGTTGATGAAAACCTGCTTTTGCCGGACAACGGTGTTTCGTTGTACGCCCATGTCGGCGACGATTGGAACCTGTTGCAAGACGTAACGGTTTCGCAAGATATTGCCGCCGGGACGATTCGGCAGGTTTATCGGCTTTCACCGGAAACGCAGTTGATTTGGCAGACGACGACGGCACAGTCGAACGCCCTTCAGGAAGGGGACGCGGCACTCACCATGCGGTTTTCGCTCGACGGTTCGTTTCCGGCGGGAATGACCGGGGTTCGCCTGCTGTTACCGTTCAATCCGCGTGTGACTCCAACGACGGCAATCCCCGACCGATTTGACGCCGCAGGCGGTTTCAACCTCCCGGCAATTGTCAGTGCCCCCGACTTCGGGCAAATGGTACTTGCCGAAAAAAACGGTCGTACCGCAGGCGGTTTACTGCTTGGAAGCCGAGCGGAAAAAATCGTGCATCTTGTCATTGACCTTCCGCTCGACGATGCGTCGCGCGAATCGACCTTGACGTTGACGCCGCTTGTTCTCAAGTCACCCGACGGTTTGAGCAACCGGGAACTTTGGCAAAAAGCTCGTCGCGGCTGGTTCAATCCTCTGCAAACCACTTGCCGCTGGGGCGACCCCAACAACCCTTATAGCGCACCGCCGGGACTGCTCGCCAATAATGTTGTGAGTGATCCGGCCAGTTGTTCGCTCTGGTTTTATGCCGATCAGGCGTTTTGGACGCCGCAACCAACGTCCGGCATTTCGATCATGAACACCGTGCGTTCGACCACCGACTTCTGGCTCGATCACAAAGTCAAGGAAAACGGCGAAGTGATCTGCTACTGGCATTATGCCGGTTTTCTGGACGCCAATGCCGGGCCGATCATTGCCGCGTGGGATTACGCAGCCGCGACAAACGACACGCAATGGCTTGAAAGTAAAATTGAACGCCTTGAATTTGTTGCTGATTATCTTGTCAGCCGTGACATGGACGGTGACGGAATGGTCGAAGCCATTCAATCGGGCAATTACGGAACTCTCATGGAACCAAACCGCTCGTGTGCCTGGTGGGACGCACTCAATTGCGGACACAAGGACGGTTACACCAACGCGGTCATTTTTCGTGCATGGTGCTGCCTGGCCGACCTGGAACGAAAACTCGGACGAACCGAACAGGCGAAAAAATATGCAAGGTATGCCAAAAAACTGAAAGCGTCTTATGCCGAAAATTTGCGAAATCCCGAAACAGGCTGGCTCGCCTGGTGGAAGAGCGAGGATGGCATGTTGCACGATTACGCTTCCCCGACGATCAACGGCATGGCCATTGAATATGGGCTTGTTTCGTCTGAAGAAGGGAGAGCCATTTTACAAAAGCTCTGGGAAAAAATGGACGAAGTTGGTTTCAGCCGGTTCGATCTCGGGGTGCCGCCGATGCTGATTCCTGTTTTACGGGCCGATTATTTGCTCCCAAACGCTATCGGCTGTCCCCAGCGGGAGGATGGCACCGACACGTTGGGGCATTACATGAACGGTGGGATTACGGCCGGGCATGTGTTCCATTTTCTCGCCGCGCATTACATTGTCGGCATGGATGAAAAAGCGGACTTCCTGCTTCAGGAAATGTTGAAACGTCAGGCGGAAGGCAAGTTTCAGAACGGCGTCACTGATGCCGCCTACCAGGGAATCGATTGGACCGATTGGCAGGGCAACCCGACCGGATATGAAGGTTATCTTGCTGAGAGTTGCCGTTTTTTGCAGGCAATTGTGATTCGGGAACCCGAATTGCGAACCAAGTATTATGCTCCGATTGTCAATCTTGAGGACGATTTTTACAACGAATAGAAGGCGTTGTCCTTGTCCACGGCTTTTGCACGAGGACGAAAACACCGAATCAGAATGAAAATTGGTGTGAAAATCAAAATGAAACTCGAATATTGCCCAATTGCCCTAAATTACACATTCACATTGAGTAGTTTAACATAAATTCTATCATTTTTGAAAAATTCGCCCCGAATCCGGCCGCTTGGTGTTAATATTGGGGAGATTGACGAATCAACCCAAGTCCCTTGCGGAACCCCACGATGCGACATAACATAAGAGCAAATCAAGGCTTCACGCTGCTTGAAGTCATGCTCGTCATGGCCATTCTGGTGGTCATTGCGTCACTTTCACTTCGATTTACTTCAGGCGTGGTGGCGCATTACCGTCTCCGGCAGTCGTCGGATGATATTCGTGCGGAATGGACGTGGCTGCGGAGCAAGGCAATGGAAGACGGGCAAATTTACTGTTTTCGATTTTCGTACAGCGAGAACGTGTATCGGGTGGACCGTGTTTTGGACGCGCATTTTACAGCGAAATTTGATGAACCAAATCGCGCAAATTATAGTGACGACCCGATTTGGGATAAAACGATTGACCCGGATGAGCTGACCCGGGAAGATTACTTTCTGCCCGACCCGGACATGGAATACGGTCAAACACCGATTGTCCTTTCCCAGAAAACGGAACTGCCGAAAAACTGCTTTTTCGCCGATGGATACGTCAAGCCAGATGCCCGTGGCCGGTATTATGAGGGAACAGACAATTATTCCTTCAGTAGCGGCACCTGGTCGCAGCCAATTCTCTTCTACCCGGACGGGACGACATCGACGGCAACGATTTTAATCAAAAACGAACAGGCACGCTGTATCGAGTTGCACCTTCGCGGGCTGACCGGTGCGGTAGCGGTCAGTGCCATCGGTTCGGAGACCAGCTACGAAGGTTATCTTGACGTCACCGCGACGAGGAATATGCCATGATTTTTGTTCTGGAAGTATTGTTCCCCGAAACAGTCGCCGGAAAAACAGAGCGGTGGTGTCATCAGACCGAAGCGATGCACCAGATGAAAACAAGCTATTTGCCAGGCAACCGCCTTCCCCGGTCACTCCGTTCGCTTTCGCTCACTGCGTTCCCGGCTGCTGTTTCTTGCACCAAGTCTCATCATCGGTTTGGGATGACGTTGCTCGAAATCATCCTTTCGCTTGGGGTTTTGGCCGGAGTCTTGGCGGTCATTGCCAACTTGTCACGGCTCAGTAATCAAAGTGCCGCTTCCGCCCGCGATACGACGGAGGCTCAGTTCCTGTGCGAGAGCATCATGGCGCGTCTGACCAGCGGCATCATCGAATTTGAATCCGTGTTCGACGTGCCGGTGTATGATCCGGTTTATGATTTCGACAATGCCGGCACAGCGTATTCGAATTATTCGTACAACGACACCGACCCCAAATGGTTTTATTCGATTGAAATCAACACGCTTGACGATTACGGTTTGCTTGAAGTCATCGTTCTGGTCGAGCAAAATTTGCCCTATGCGAGCCGCGAACCGGTCACATGCCGCTTGGTGCGCTGGATGCTCGACAAGGCGATGGCCCAAGAGACGCTCGAGTCGGAAGCCGCTTCGTCCGCTTCGTCCGACAGTGGTTCTGCGTCAGAAAATTCACCGACCGACTCAACCGGCAGTCCGGGCGGCGGTAATAACACAGGCACCGGCACCACAGACAACGGAGATTGATCCCATGTTGACAGCAAATCGCAGACGGATTGGCCGCATGGACAGTGTCTTTCGACCGGGTTACACCCTGTTTGAGGTTATGATCTCGCTGGCACTGATTTTGGTGTTGATGACGCTCATCGGTACGGCCCTCAATACGCATTTGCACAACCAGTTTCACAACCGCATGCAAGTGGAGGAAGCCCAGCTTGCCCGGGCATTGCTGAACCGGATTGCCGATGACATACGCGCCGTCCTGCTCGACCCGGAAGAAGGTGAAAACGCGGCGAGCGGCAGTCCCTCGGAAGACGACACGGATGAGACGGCGGATAATCCAGCCGACACGAGTTCCGCCGACGAATCCGACAGCGAATCCGACACGACTTCCTACGACGAAGACTATGCCTACGAATACAGCATTGTCGGGAAGAAAAAAGGAATTTATGGCGGTCCTGATTGGATTCAGATCGATACCTGCCGGACCATTCCCGGCGAACGGTTCGCCTACGAAGCAAACAATATTAACAGCTACTCTTACGACTATGAAAACGAAGAGTTCATTCCGGAACTCAACCTGCTTTCCAGCGGACAAAAGACGGTGTTGTATTACCTCGGTTACGATTCGGGAACGGTTGACGCGGAAGAAGAATACCTGACAAAGCAAAAAGGCACGAGCGTCGAACCTGACCGATACCAACAGGGGTGGCTCACCTCGAATATCAAATACGGCCTCTACTATCGGGAGATGAACCGTGTGATCGCGGAATATGCCGTTGAAATGGGGCTGGACGCAGTGAACCAGATGATGGACAACGACGAGCATCTTGCCCCGGAAGTTGACAATCTTGAGTTTTATTATTATGTCAATGACGACCCGGATCATGCGGTTGAGGAAGGCGAGTGGCTTGATGCGTGGGACATGGACGCGGAAGGCGGGCAACTGCCGCTGGCGATTGAAATCCGGCTTTCGATTCGCCGCAAAAGTTATAAACCGAGTCTGCTCGGCGGGTTTCTGTCCAATGAAAATGATCGGGAACGCGCCGCAATCTATTCGTTGGTCGTGCCGCTCTCGCGGGAGATGATCGATCTGTCCGAAGTGGGGGAAACAGAGGAAACAAGCGAGTGAACAGGCTTCGGGCTCGCGTACAAAGAGTTGTTCGATCCATCAGAGCCGCGACGGTCACGGAGCGGTCATTCCGCTCGATAACTCTCGCGGCTCTGATGGAAATATTCACGCGATTATTGCGAGACTCCTTACCACCATTCGAGATGCGTTTCGGTTGGATTTTCCGGTTCGGCGGGTACGTCGCGATTGGCGAAGAAAATATCCATGAAATCGTCGAAATGGCAGGAAAACGCATGGACAATGGCCGGATTGAACCGGTGACCGACGTGTTGTTCGATCATGAGTTTGACCACGTCCGGCGGAATGGCCTTCTTGTAAACGCGGTGAGAGGTCAGTGCGTCGAACACATCAACGACGGAAACGATTTGAGCTGACAGGGGGATGTCGAACCCGGACAGTCCGTCAGGATAGCCGGCACCGTCGAAACGTTCGTGGTGATGCCGCGCGATGTCAACCGACATCGCCAAAAAACTGCTGTAACCCGCGTGCAGCATCGCCGACTGGAGCGTTTGGGCTCCGATTTCACTGTGCTGCTTCATGATTTCGAACTCTTCCCTGGTGAGCTTTCCCGGTTTGCCCAGGATGTGGTCGGAAATCGCGATTTTCCCAATGTCGTGCAACGGACTGGCGTTGTAAATGTCGTCGATGAATTTCCGGTCAATTTCCGGAAAGGTTCCCTGGCGATACAACTCTTCCGCCAGGACATGGCTGTAATCACGGATGCGTTCCAGGTGTTGTCCCATGCCCGGCACACGTGATTCGGCCAGTTTGGCAATGACAAACACGGTCATGTTCCGGGTCGATTCGATTTCTTCCGACTTTTCGCGGATGAGGTCTTTCATCCGGTCGTGTTGCTGGTTCGTGTAAAAATGAGCCAGCCAGAGTTTTTCGAGCTGTTGCCGGCTACGGGTCATGGCACGCAGTTTTTCCTGCAATTCACCGAGATGGATCGGCTTGAGGATATAATCGTCGGCACCACAATCGTAATAGTGTAATCGCGTTTCCACTTTGGCGTCGGAACACAAGACCATAATGAGCGTAAAATCACCCAACGGCGAATCCTTGATCTCCCGACAAAACTCTTCCACCGACATATCAGGCAAAACATCATTGACAAGCAGAATGTCCGGCGAAAAGTTCACGAGCTGCCGCAGACATTCTTTGCCCGTTTCGACGAGCATCACTTGATGTTCGCTTCGCAACGTATCGGCAATTTGCTCGTTGCTGTTCAACGTGTTGTCAACAATGGTAATTCGCATGGGAATGCGCCGATGGGGTGCTTCGTTTTGCAAGAGTCATGCCAAAGGAACGACACTGCCGAAAAACGTGGTATCTCCCGATTTGCACACAAACTCGTCACAATATTTCTTGATTAAAGAATATAGGTTTTTCTTTGGGATTGTGAGAATTTATTCATTATATATTGGAAATTTGGAAATAATGCTTTCCGTTGCGAAAATTGCGTGTGTTGTCCGGTCTGAAAAATACTCCAGAGGTTCTTGTCTCCGATTGACGTAAAAGGAAACGGACTGGATAATGATGTTGTTGTTTTTGTTCAGTTTTTTGTATTTCGATACAAATAACATCATCAGAAATCATGTCGTAACAATAGTTTACAATCGTTCAATGAGGACAATAAATATGCTGAAAGTTTTGCTGCCCGATGGTTCTGTTCGCGAATATGATCGTTCCGTTTGCCCAATGGATGTGGCCGCCGAAATTGGTACAGGATTAGCGAAGGCAACACTCGGGGCTGTCCTTGATGGGGAAATCAAAGGCGCATACACGCAACTCCCGGAATCAGGTGAGGTTACACTTCGTTTACTGACGAAAAAAGACCCTGAAGCTCTTGACATCATGCGGCATTCGGCGGCTCACATCATGGCACGGGCAGTCATGCGTTTGTATCCCGAAGTGCAGTTGGCCTTTGGTCCGACGGTCGAAAACGGGTTTTATTACGATTTATGGACAAAAACACCGATCTCGGAAGAAGATTTTCCGAACATTGAAGCGGAAATGAAAAAATTAATCAAAGCCGACGAAACCTTTGAGCGGCTGGAGTACGTGAAAGATGAGGCCATCGAACTTTGCCGGGAAATGGGGCAAACGCTCAAGGTTGAGCATCTCAATGAGGGACTTGGCGAGCAGGACATCGTGTCCTTTTACCGCCAGGGCGAATTTCTCGATTTGTGTCGCGGACCGCACATTCCGAGTCCGAAAGCGATCGGGGCGTTGAAATTGCTTTCGATAGCCGGAGCATATTGGAAAGGCGATGCAAGCCGCCAACAGTTGCAACGGCTTTACGCGACCGCATTTTTCGACAAAAAGGAGCTTGACGACTACCTGTTCCAACTGGAAGAAGCGAAAAAACGGGATCACCGGGTACTCGGCAAGCGTCACGAACTGTTTTTGATCGACACGAAAGTGGGGCAAGGGCTGATTTTGTGGTTGCCGAAAGGGGCGATGTTGCGCCGGCAACTTGAAAATTTCATTTACGGTGAGTTGATTCAACGCGGTTACACGCCGGTCAACACGCCGCCGATCGGCAAGGTCGAATTGTACGAAACATCGGGACATTACCCATATTACGCGGACAGCCAGTTCCCGCCGATTGCAATGCAAGACGGCGAACGGTATCTGTTGCGTCCGATGAATTGTCCGCACCATGTCATGATTTACAAGTCAAAGCCGCACAGTTACCGTGATTTGCCGGTGCGCATCGCGGAGTTCGGGACGGTACATCGTTTCGAACAGTCGGGCGAATTGAACGGCATGACCCGTGTGCGGGGCTTTACACAGGACGACGCCCATATTTTCTGCACGGAAGAACAAGTCGAAACGGAGTTCCGCGATTGCCTCGAAATGACGCAAATGGTGTTGAAAACAATGGGCTTCGACGATTACAAGGTACGGCTTAGTTTCCGCGACTGGGAAAACGACAAGTACGTCGGCGATCCGGAAAATTGGAAAAAGGCGCAAGCGGCTCTCGAAAATGTCTGTAAAAATATGGACTTGCCGAGTCTCGAAATTGCGGAGGGGGAAGCGGCATTTTACGGACCGAAAGCCGATTTTATCGTCAAGGACTGCCTCGGACGGCAATGGCAACTTGGTACGGTGCAACTGGATTACAACCTTCCGTCGGCGGAACGGTTCGACCTGGAATACATCGGGGCGGACAACAAGCCGCACAAGCCGGTGATGATCCATCGCGCCCCATTCGGGTCGTTCGAGCGTTTTACCGGCATTTTGATCGAGCATTTTGCCGCCGCATTCCCGCTTTGGCTTGCCCCGGAACAGGTGCGCGTGCTGACGGTGAGCCAGAAGTTCGACGATTACGCAAAGAGGGTGGTGCAACGACTGCTTGACGCCGGAATTCGCGCAACCGGGGATTACGACGCGGAAAAGATCGGCGCGAAAATCCGCAAGGGCCGCCTCGACCTTGTGCCCTACCTGTGCGTTGTCGGTGCCAAAGAAGAAGAGAACCACACCGTCGCCCTCCGTAGCCGGAAAGAAGGGGAACTGGGGGAAATGCCGGTGGAGGAACTGATTGAAAAGTTGACTCTGGAAATCAAGGAAAGGAGTTTATAAATGAAAAAAGATCATAATCAAATACTATGCGGAGATTGCGCTGATGTTCTGCGCAAACTTCCCTCAGATTCAGTCGATTTGGTGCTGACAAGTCCTCCTTACTTTCAGCAACGCGATTATGCAGGTGGGAATTGTATTGGAAACGAGAAAACTGTCGATGTGTATGTTGATAATGTCGATTCCGTGTTCGGTGAATGTGTTCGGGTTTGTTTCGCTGTTTTACGCAGAGATCGTCGTTTTCCACGGAGGTGTCCCAAGTTTCAAGATGAATTGCTCAATCGCGTAGCCAAAAACACTCCCGTGCCCGTCATGGCCCGGGGCATGATCGAAAATATCCTCAGTCCGGCAAAATTGGACGACATTTTTCAGCACCATGTCCGAACACAACGTCAACGCACCATCCTTTTTTCCTTTCTCGTCGAACTCATGTTGCTCGTCCCTAACCACTAGCTCATGGTGCCAGTGTTCACGATTTTCCACAAACATTGGGATTTTGAAGAAAAAAATGAAATTGAAACGCAAAAACCCGGAAATTTGAAACCTGAACTTGAAATGTTGTGGGGTGAGTGCAGAATGCAGAATGTTCCGATTCCTTATCTTCATTCTGAACTTTGCAAACCGGTCACTGACGTTCCCGGCTGCTGTTCGGCGGTTACGACGCAACCGCCCTGAAAGTTTTTCCCGATTCCAAGAACCGGGAAAAAACATTTTCGTATTCAAACGAGAATCTCATATCCCTTGTAACGCTCACGGGCGAGGAACGTGGAAGCCTGATCGTCGCCGACGATGGTTTCGGTTTTCGGATCCCACTTGATTTCGCGTCCCAACCGAGCGGCAATCGCGCACAGGTGACACGAGTTCATCGCCACGACATGCGAATAGACGTCCGAAACGGGCAACCCGCCTTCCTTGATGCAAGTGATGAAATTCCGCTTGTGCCAATTGTGCAAACCATCAAAGTCCTTGCCGTTATACAGTTCCTTGAAATCGTCGTCGGTCAACTGCTTGTGCAGACCGGCTTCCATCGGACGCCCGTTGATGCGGCCGCGATCGACATGGATACGGCCTCTTGTTCCTTCGATGAGGATGCCGTTTCCATCCCGCGAACTGCTGCAAACGAGCATTTCGACTCCGCTTGCAAATTTGCAGGAAATCTCGAATTTGTGGCTGGCGTTGTAGCAATCGTCAACCGTCGGATAGCCATCCTTGAAAGGAACCGGATGCTCGGCAACGATGGGATTGAAACTGATCGGGCCACATCCCTCCTGGCATTCATTGAGTGCCCATTGCGCACAATCAATGTGGTGGGCACCCCAGTCGGTGAATTTTCCGCCGCCGTATTCATACCACCAGCGGAACTGGAAATGGACGCGCTCTTTGATGTATTCAACCCGCGGCGTTTGTCCCTGCCACATTTCAAAGTCCAGGCATTCCGGTGGGGCTTCCTTTTTGAACGGTCCGCCGACGTCACTGCCGCCAATGTCAACGGTCATTTTGCGGATGTCGCCAAGCATTCCCTTGCGAACCATGTGGGCGGCGGTGGCAAACTGATCTTTTTGTGCCCGTTGCTGTGTACCGACCTGGAACACGAGGTTGTTGTATTTTTTACAGGCATTGCGGATGAGCTGGCCTTCCTCGACGGTGAGCGTCAGTGGTTTCTGGCAGAAAACGTGCTTGCCGGCCATGAGGGCTTCGACGGCAATTTTAACGTGCCAGTGGTCCACCGTCACGATGGAAACGACGTCAATGTCCTTGCGGTCGAGGACTTCGCGGTAATCCTTATAACCGTCCGGCTTGCCAACTTTTTCATCGTTGACCTTTTTGCCGATGTTCGGGTCATTTTGTGCGTTGGCGATCCCGTATTCCGAATCAACATCGCACACGGCGACAATATCACCGAGGTTGGTAAAATCACGGGCATCACCGCGCCCCATGTCGCCGACGCCGATGCAGCCGATCTGCAACCGGTCACTGGCCGCCTGGGCATACACCGGCTGCGCACTGGAAAACAGGTAAGGGGTGAAACCGGCGGCTGTCGCCACAACGGTCGAACGCTTCAGAAAGTCACGACGATTGGAGTGTTTCATTGTTGGGTCTTTCGCAAAAATAGTGTTGGTCACTCGCGTCCGATCATAAGTCGAACAACAGTAATTGGTTAGGGTTACAACGGTTGTTAAAAAGTGTAAAATCAAAAACAATGGCAAAAGCGACTTTTTGATGAATGTTGATACACTTAATATTTGTAGGATTTTTGTTTCATATAAGAATCATCTTAGTTTGATGATTATCGTTTGTTTTGAATCCAGGTTCACGACACATTCCTTGTTATTGATCGAAAAAATTTCCGAACCGTTATAAATCGTTTCGACTTGAGTACGCAGGCCGAGCCGTTCCATGTCAAGCGACAATGTCACGGTGACTTTCTCATGTTCCGGATTATAGATCGCGAGGTAAACATATTTGTCCGAATGATCTCCAAATCGCTCAACATGAACGTGTCCGGGTGAAATTCGTGCACCTGTAACAGGCTGCCATCCCGCCTGATAAAGTTCGTCAAGGACAGGAACCATTTGCGTCAAAATTTCCGGGGGGGTATTTCGTCCGGGATAAATTCCCCAGATGAGATGGTAATCCAGCACCTCGCGAGCCGGGGGATGGTAAGAAAGAAAGGTCACCGGGCGTTTCGGGCCGGCAATGATCCTGATCTGATCCGGAAACAGAACTTGCGTATTTTCTATTCCAAAAATATCAAGATAAGGTGCGGCAAAAATCATCGGTCCGAAAGCGTTTGCCATGATCAGGCCGTTTGTATCGGCATAACGCTTGCGAAGCTCTTTCAACCATTCGATGGAGCCAAACCCGCACGGAACCAGTGGTGCTTTGGATTTGAAATCAAACGACAGGGGAGTGTTCATATAGCGGAAGTTCTCCCGCCGGTAATCGTGGGGTACAGCCATGAAGCAGTCCAGACCGAAACCGTCGGGATGCGACAAACCACTGGTCAAGATTTCATTGTACAGGGCACCGAGACAGTGTTCCAGAGTTGTTGCACCCCGCCCTCCGGGAATTCCCGGCGCGAGATTTGCCGGAATCATTGCACCGAAACCGGAATCGCCGATCCAGTCAGGACGATAGCCAATACCGAGGATCGGCTGACCATCATTGGCGTACATCCCGCTGATTGCGATGCTTGACATCAAATCGTCCAGAAACGGGCGTTGAGTCGCGGATTTCGGATACGGGTTACAATTGAACGCGCGCGAATAATGAAGCTTGAGAAATTTTTCCCATTCGGCGTTATCATTTGCGGTCAATTTTTTCAAGCGTGTCTGCGTATCCGCGCGGGTGGGCTTGGCAAAATCCCCCATACTGAACTGTAGAAAATCCGGCTCGATATAAATCAGGTTCTTAATCCCGTTTTCATGGTTCCATTCCCAACGGGCCGGGTTGTCACTGTCGGCGTTCCAGTCGAAACGGCACCCGCTCGCAAGGTTCTCCTGTTCGGTCAACTGGTTCTTCGCACTTCCAAAATATTCCCAGCCGCCGCCGTATCCAACGCGGTCAATAAAATTTTCAGGGTGAAGCGAGTACAGTTTGTCCAATCCGGAGCGGAACCCCCAGGCAGGATCAGTACGGGCGAGTTCAAGATGAAAATCCGCTTTCCTCTGCGAGATTCCCTGAGCGTTGTCCTGATTCAACAGAGCAAAATCGAACGCGGCATACACCAGTTTTTCCCGAGGGTTGACGAGAAAACGATAGACCACGGGAAACTTTTGATCCATGATCAATGCCAAACCGCAATCGTTGGCAACATTCGCCAAAACGGCAAGAGGTTCCGGGCAAAAGCCGTCTTCCAGTTGAGGCAACTTTTTCATTTCTTCAAACGGCTTTGTCGTTCGGGAAAGTGATTGATGCCAATTCCAATCTCCCGGGGTAACCGGTAACGCAACATAAACCGTCACGGCACGATCGTCGGCACTGGTGGATTCAACATGACCATCAATCAGGATACGGCACTTGTCGGCACGATAAATCGCAGCCAATTTCAAATTCATCCCCCGCAAATCGGCACTTTGATGCAATGTACCATCTTGTTGAACGATTGTTCCGCCAACCATGACCGGAGGGGAGTCGGTTTTGGCATCGCGAAGCAGAATTCCGGAAACTTGATTTTCTCCGGAACCAAAAAGTTGTTTCCCCATTTGCAGTTGCGTGATTCCTCCCCCATCACCCAAGGCAAGACTCAGACCGTCTTCGGTTGAAATCGACCCAACGGTGTTTCCGGCATTTCCTTGCAGGGATTGTTCGGGAAACGATTCGCCATCGAACACAATTTGATCGCCGTCAGGACCGACTAATCGCAAATTACGGAAAGATATCTTGAAGGTATGCGGGTAGTTATACGGCATGTCGTAAAGGTAGATGTCGAGCCCTGCCACCCGGCCGCGCACACTTGGCCTCAAGTCCACACTTGCATCGTGCCAGTCGCCCGACTTGACCCCGTATCTGGTGACCAACTGTTGTACGCAAGGGTTACCATCGAGATAATCATGCCGCAATCCCCAATCGTAAAGGCAGAAAGCAATTTCTTTTCCGCCATCACGCGGTCCGGGATCATCACTTTCAAGTTTGATCTCAAAAGCGATTGTTGTGTAACCCCGCCAATCTTCAGACGCGGGAAGATTCAGTTTTAGCAAAGGGAAACCTTCACTTCCTCCACCGACCGTGACCGTTGCAACCAGTGGATTTTGAGAGGTCACTTCAATGGAAGAATTGCCACCTGCCAAACCAGACCAGTTGCCGGGACCGTCAAGCAACGGACGTTCGGCGGAACTACGGGGGGACGCTACCGAACTGCAGTCTAACTTGGGCGTGTTGAACACAGCGTTATACGCCGCAGTTTGAAGTATCTTTGCCGTAGCGGCGGGTATTCCGGCGGTGTAGGCGTTGTCTACGGGCGTTTTGCCATATATGGTCGCGAAATGTACACATGCCGCAAGATAACTGCCCTCGCGAGAAGGATGATGCCCATCGCTGGCGTCATACAAACTTATTGACGGATGATTCGTGTAAACGTCGGTGAACGCCACGCCCACATAAGAAACTCTTAAACCAAGTTCCTCGGCAATCGTCTCATAAGCTGCACGTACTTTTGACTCCATTGATGCAGTCGTTAATCCGTTATCGCTCAAGAAAGGCTTTCCTTCCTTTTTTCCCCATGTCTGATATAATATCGTTTCGGCGCCGTTAGCGTCAATTTTGGGTTTGAGTTGGCGGACGCCGTCATAGAAAAGTTCCGGCGCAATTATCGGTCTCCAACTTAATTCATTTGTGATTACATAATCATAACGCTGGCTTGTAAGCGCGGAGTTGACGCGTGCACCGTGCGGGTCGGCTGCATTTGAGAAGCGGAGCAGATCATATCCACCGGCGGTTACTGATGTCACATTCGCGCTGTCTCCGGCTGCCGTAATCAGACTTGAAAGCATATCGGGCATATCGTTCCAATATGTAAAACTGTTACCGATAAATAATATGGAATATTCCGGCGATGTATCGTTGCTGCTCGTTACATCCGTTAATGAAAGGGAAATGTCCTTTTTGTCTTTCTTTTCATAATCTACGATGTCTTTTTCGAAGCGAAATTCCTGCTCTTGAGCCGGGCAAAGCCCCGACAAGAGTGTGAATACAACGAATGTGCAGAACAGGTGTTTTGAGTTGTATGAAATCATGGGAAACATTGTCCTTTCATTCTCTCT
>WRMR01000023.1 GCA_009776995.1 Planctomycetaceae bacterium
ACCCAAAAAAAAAAAAAAAAAAAATAAAAAGCAAAATTGTGAACCCCGGGTCCGGGAAAGGGGAAAAAAAAGGGGGGGCGGGCGGGGGCCCGGCCCCCCCCCCCCCAGCCTGTGATGTATGGCTTGCACAGATGATCACTTCAGCGGGAACATTGGAGTCGTCGTGTCCCAGAAGTAAACATAGAGCGCAATCGTGATGAGGATGACGATGACGCCCAAAAACATGGCCAGGTACGATGGCCGCAAATCGAGTTTTGAGGTGACATCCGTGGTGCGTTCATCTTTGTTGGGCCACAAGATAGTCATAACGGTCATAACAATGAGGACAATCACAAACGTCACGGCCATGCGGTTCAGGAACGACGAGAAAATGATCGTGAGGACCTTTTGACTTTCCGGGATTTTTGTGCAGAGCAACATCAGCAACCCGTAAATCGCGGGGTTCAATATCAGAGCCATTGCACCGCTCCACTTGCTGGGACGTTTCACGACAAAGCCAAACAGGAACGCCGCCAAAATGCCCGGCGAGATGTAACCCTGAAATTCCTGAATGTACTTGAAAACACCGCCGTATCGCGGGTCGGCCAGGATCGGAGCCGTCAGGCAGGCGATGACCATGAACACGATCACGCAAAGCCGCCCGATGGCAACCTGCACCCATTCCGGGGCTTTTTTGTGGATGTATCCCTTGTAAATGTCAATCGTAAACATCGTCGAGGCCGCGTTGAGCATGGCGGCAAGCGAACTGATGATCGCACCCAGCAAGGCTGCGAGGGCAAAACCCTGCAAACCGCCTGACGGCACCAGTTTGGTGATCAACAACGGAAAGGCCGCGTCGAAATCATAGCCGGTTTGCTGCTTGCTGAATTTCAACGGCTTCAGAAAACCACGTTCGTCGTTGGCTTTCTTGATCGCCTTCATGGCAACCACCAGACTTTCCGGATCATTAACGTTCATCTCCGGTGCTTCGATTTCGAGGAGTTTGGCGTCGTACTTGATCAACTCGGCAGCTACCGCCGGCTCGAAGGCCGCGAATTTATCATCAAAATCGAAGAGCAAATTGCCTTCCGTGTTTTTCTCCATACTGGCCTGCAACCCGGCTTCTTTCAGTGCGTTCAGATGGGCAATAGCCTGACCTGGGAACTCCTCCACGTAATCCGAACTTACATACATTCGCATTTCCTTGACGTATTCACGTCCGAACAGTCCTTCCTGCCGGGCTTCTTTCATGTCCTTGTGGTACAGGTTGAAGGCGATGATGCCCGGAAAAATGACGATGAACGGGATAAGCAATTTCAGGAACGCCGCGAACACAATCCCCTTTTGACCCTGGCTGAGCGATTGAGCACCGAGCGTTCGCTGCATAATGAACTGGTTCAAGCCCCAGTAGTACAGATTCGGAATCCAGATGCCGAAGAACAGGGCGATGATCGGCAGAAAACTGTCCGTCCACGGCAGGTTCATTCGCAATTTGTGCTGGTTCATCATCTGGAAGCGTTCGATCGCTGAGGCGTCCACCAGTTTCGGGACAGTTTCGTCGATTTTGGTCTGGTCAAGTTCCATGACCTGCATGGCTGTGGTCATTGTCTCCTGGTTGGCATTGCCCAAGGCCCCCAAGGCGAAATACAGGATCAACCCGCCACAGATGATGAGTGCCGAACCTTGCAACAGGTCGGCCCAGGCACAGGCTTTCAAACCACCAAGAAAAACGTAACTCGCGGCAATGATTCCAATGATCCAGCAGAGCGTGTGCAGATTGAGCGGGTTGCCGGTGAAAAGATTTTGGCCGTTTGAATCCAAAACGATGTGAACATCTTTGAAAAACTCAAGGTAGGGTTTTGCACCGGAATAGATCACCGTCGCACAGGTGACGAAAATCAGAATCATCATCATGGAAAGCGACATGAGGGTACGCGCCGCCTTGTTGTAGCGGTATTCCAAAAATTCCGGGATGGTGTAAATCCCCGCCTTGAGAAACCTGGGCAGGAAGAAAAATCCCACCAGAACCAGCGTCACCGCCGCAATCCATTCGTAACTGGCTACGGCCAGGCCGATGTAATCCGCCCCTTGCCCCGACATGCCGACGAACTGTTCCGTCGAAATATTGGCCGCGATCAGAGAAAAACCGATCAGCCACCAGCCCAGTCCGCGTCCGGCCAGGAAGTAGGATTCACCGTCATCCTGTCCCTTGCGGCTCATCGTAATACCGATGAACACAACCAGGAAAAGAAATCCGAAAAAGACAATGGCGTCAATCACCATGGGATTGAGTCCCCCAAAAAGTTGCGACAATGCACTCAACTGTTCCATTGGAAACCACCTTTACATGTGAATATTGATTTTTGCAGCAAATTTCACGCCGCATGAAAACATTTCTGATTGATGTAAGAATAACTAATTGGGGTAAAAAGTTCAAGTGTGAAAGGAAAAAGTTATAAAAAATAGAGTGTCGCCTTGATTCCTGGGACACACGCAAATTCAGGTTGTTCTTGCATCTCAGAGCCACCGTTCTTGAAATCAGAACCGCGACGGTAACGGAGCGGTCAATATTGACAAAAACCACCTGATACGGCAATTGTCACGGCTGCCAATCGCCGGTAAAAACAGTCGTGGCCGGGCCGGTCATCAAGACATGATTGTCCGCTTCCGACCACTCGATTCCAAGTCGGCCACCCAACAGTTCGATTTGCACTCGGCGTTCTGACCGGCCACTGAGTACGCCTGCCACAGCAACGGCACAGGCTCCTGTCCCGCAGGCCAATGTTTCGCCCGAACCGCGTTCCCAGACCCTCATGCGGAGTTCGGTTGGTGAAATGATTTTGACAAACTCGACATTGACCCGCTGCGGAAACGCCGAATCGGTTTCGATTTTCGGTCCGAACCCGAGGACCTGGTCGTCGGTCAACTCCTCAACAAAGGTCACACAGTGCGGATTACCCATCGAAACGGCGGAGACAGCAAACACCTTGCCTGCGACGGTCAACGGCACATCAACAACCGCGTGTTCAGGATAACCATCCAGACTTCGTAGCAACGTCGGCACGTGATCCGGCACGAGTACCGGCTCCCCCATATCCACCCGGGCGAGCGTCATTTTCCCGTTCTCAATGGTCAGTTGCAGAGTCAAAACTTTGCCGCCGGATTCGATTGTCAACTCATTTTTGGGAACAATTCCGAAATCGTACAAATATTTGGCGACACAGCGGATGCCGTTTCCACACATTCCGCTTTCCGAACCGTCGGCGTTGAACATTTGCATTTTCGCGTCGGCAACGTCTGACGGACAAATCAAGATCATGCCGTCTCCTCCCACCCCAAAATGGCGGTCTGAGATAATTGGCGACAGTTTTTTCGGTTCATACGGCAATTTTTCGGAGAAACAATTGACATAAATGTAATCGTTTCCAAGACCGTGCATTTTTGTAAATTTCATTGAATCTTTCCAAATCGCCCGTTTTTTTAAGCAAACGCAATGATGACCGTCACAGTTCGAGCTGTCGGCGTTTGGCCTCAATGTCTTCAAAGGAATGCACTTCGCCCTTGTTGCAACCGGGACAAAATTTCGCCGTTTTTTTCCAGGAACCCGCAGTGTCGAGATTACTGTCCCAAAACGGCCAGTTCCGGCATTGAGCCGGCCTTTCTTCATAAACCTTGCAACCCCGAATTTCCCGGTCGAAAAAGATGCAATCCCCGTTGGGCAGCTCGATCAAACTTTTCCTGTTGCCGACATTCCGCACGAAATTTGCCGCAAACGCACTCCGGCTCAAACCCAGCCTTGCGGCCATGGCCGTCATTTCTTCCTCATTGACCCAAACGTAACCCGGCTCACCGATACAACAACGACCGCACTGCCGACACCCAAACCGAAGCCCGGCCTGATACCACGATTGTTCCGCCATACCATGACTCCAAGTTCCTTGACCAAATGTGTAATTTATACTGCCAAACGCCATTTGACTGGTATTAATTTTGTGACCTTTGTGAAAAGCTTTGTGGCCTTTGTGTTAAATATTTCAACACAAAGAACACAAAGGGATGCACAAAGTTCGCAGACATCAATGCAAAGTCCATGGCGTTGTGCGATAATAGGATATGTCTGTTCACAGGTTCTGCGTTTATGTTTCGAGACACCATTATTTGAACAGGGGATTGACCATGCGAATAAGAAAGAGTTTAACGAAAAATCAGCAAAAATCCAGCCGTTGCTTTTGACTTCCGAGCAAGCGGCCAAGGGTGCTGAATATGAGTTCTCGCAATCTTTTTAAGTTGAGACAACGTGGCGAAACATCGTCATGTCTTCGTGGCGAATGGCATTATGCCATCGAACGAACATAATCCAAAATGTAAAGAACATTTTCGACAGGCGTCTCGTAAGGGAGTGCCCCGGTTCCAAGACACACGTTGGACCGCTTCCGGCAGAGCGCAAGAACCCGGTCCGCTTCCTGACGGATTTGTTCTTTCGTCCCACGGGAAATAACTCGCAGGTCGCAGTTGATACGAATTTGGACGTCCGGCCGGTCTTTGACTTTTTCCAGAAAAGCATCTTGATCGGTTTCAAATGGACAGGCCAGGTAGGATGTCCCCGTCTCCAGCATGGATTCGACAATCGGTGTCGTGTTTCCACCGATAATGCAGGGGATCGGGCGTCCGATGATTGCCGCCATTCCACTGAGAACCTTTTTCAACGCGGGTAATTCGACGGCACGAAATTGTTTCGGCGAAAGCATCGGGGGACATGCCGCTGATTCAAAAAACGTGATATCGACACCCGCATCCCGGACACCTTGAGCAAAAGCCAACTGTCCTTCGGCCAGATGCAACAAGGCGTCACGCACCTGATCCGGCCTGTCGGCCACTTCCAGCATGACGCAGTCGAATCCCAGGAGGTTGCAGGCGATGGAAAACGGACCACTGACCGGTACGCGAACGGTTGCCTCCGGGAAGGTTTCGATCAAACGTTTGGCCACCTCGATTTGCATGGGGATGCGTCCGTCTTTTTTAGCGTCAAGCGGCCTGAGACTCAACAGTTCTTCCGTGGTTCGGAAGGGATGATGTCTGACGGCCGGAATCGCGTTGCCTTCCGGTTTTCCGATTTTCGCCCCGTTAGCTTCCGCTTCGAGATTGTAAATATCGATGCCGGGCATTATGGGAGTGTGCCGGTAAGTTCGATACGCGGCGGCATGTGCCTGGAACATCAATTCGCCGTCCCGCGACGCTTGCCACGGAGTCGCGCAGACCAGCTTTGCCGCGTGTTCGTAAACCGAAGGAGAGATTTCGACGGGCATTTTAATGCTTTCAAATTGCCTTTTTGATCAATGACTTGTTGTGAGGGGTTTGTCGAGGTATTCTGCTGACTTCGAGGAATCCATCATCGTTTGTTTTTCCGGATCAAAGCGGATTTTTTCACCGGTGCGAACGGCGATATGCCCGAGCAAACAGGTTGAAGTCACACAATGACCGACAACGGCCGGCTCCAGGGTTTCCGTATTGTTGATGACGGAATCGATAAAATCCTCCTTTTCGCTTCGAAGAGGGAAACGGATTTCCTCTTCCCCGATTTGTTCGGTAAGAAGGGATTCCGGCTCCGCTTTCATGCCTTCGAAGGTCACCTCGATCCATCCTTTTTCTCCTTCGATTCTGTAGTACGGCCTTTCCGTTTTGTAAACGATTTCGACGCCGTTTTCATATCGGTATTTCACCTCGAACTTGAGCAGAACGTTCCAGAAACTGTCGGGTTGGGGATAAACGCCTTTCCCTTCGATTTCGACGGGAAAGGTTCGGTCAAGTCCGAGTGCCCAAAGTGCCCCGTTCAAAAGGTGCGTTCCCCAGTTGGTAATCATTCCGTCACAATAATAGAGGTGCCGCATCCACCCCGGCCGTGTATTCAGATCGTGCGGCGAATGGACACGATGAAGGGTATATGGAGCACGGATAGCCGGCCCCTGCCATCGTTCGTAATCCAGTTCTTTCGGGATCGGCATGTCCGGCTGTGCCGCCAGGGGAACGTCCGATTCCGGCACAGTAACAACCACCCGATGAATTTTTCCGAGACGCCCGTTCCTGACGAGTTCCGCCGCATGGTGTGCCGCTTTTCCACTGCGAAACTCACTGTCAGCACGGAAAATCCGCTTGGTTTCCGCCGATACTTTGACCAACTCTTTGCCTTCGGCAATCGTCCTGATGACCGGTTTTTCCAGAGCGACATGTTTGCCCGCCCGCATGTCGTCAATGGCTTGGGCCGTGTGCCAATGATCCGGCGTTGAAATCATGACGGCGTCAATATCCTGACGGTCCAAAAGCTCATGGTAATCGACGTAGGTGTCGATATTTTTCGGTCGGACCCGGGCCAGCGAAACACTTGTTTCATACAATTCCAGAACTTTTTTCCCGCATTCTTCGAGTCTCCAGGAATCGACATCGCAAAGTGCCGCGACCTGGTTGCGTTGATTGCGTACAAAGCCGGGAATATTGTGAAAATAGCATTGTCTTCCCGTCCCGATAAGTCCCATGCGCACAAAACTGTTTGGCAGGGTCGTCCCTTGGGACATGGCGCAGGACGTGATCACTCCAGGCGGAACAACGAGAGGCACCCCGATCACCACAGCAGCCGTCTTGAGAAAGTTTCTTCGCATTTGGCATGTTTTTTTGTTTGTCACAATGGCTCTCCAATCATATTTTTTGACAGTAAAGAGTATCATTTGAACACCGGACTCCATTATCCCTCAGGGTTGACCGAAAAACAACGGCTGACGGTTCCAAAATTTGCTTCATCATTAATCCACCTGTCACGGCGGTGAGTTCCGAAGGGAAAGCCATCCCGGTCGCATGGCCCCGCCCATCGCCAAAACGTCAATGTTTTTTGTAGCAGAATATCTTTATCACAATCCCATGTCAGCAAAAGATTTGTATTTTTTTATTTCCTGGTTAGACATTTCTGACATTTGTTGTTATACTGGAACTTGTACAAGTGGAATTTTGTCGAAAAAAAAGATACGTTGCCCGTACCCAGGCCATGCTGAAATGGGTCAATCCCGGTTTTGGAGGAAATCACGTGCTGATTCGAATGAAAAAAGAAACCACAACAGACCAAATCTCTTGCGTGAGGTTACAGCTTGAAGAACGGTCACTTGTGTTTTATCAAACCGTTTTCTTTGAGCAGGTCGTTCTGGTGGTCCAGGAATCCTTTGACACTCCAAAATTGCATGACGCGTCGCTGTTTTGGGCTTCTTTGCTCGATATGTCCGGCGTCGAGGAGGTTTTGGTGATCCCGTTGCGTGATCGGCAACGAATGCTGACTTCGATTCACGCGAAAAAGGAGCGGACGAAGATTGAAGTCGGACCGTTTTTGGTCGGCAATGGCCATTTTGCGATCATTGCCGGTCCCTGCACGGTTGAAAACGAAGAACAGCTTCTCGAAACGGCGCAGTCGGTCAAAAAATCAGGGGCGCAGGGGCTTCGCGGCGGTGCGTTCAAGCCGCGGACTTCGCCCTACGCGTTTCAGGGGTTGCGGGAAGAGGGACTGAAACTGCTCGCCAAGGCCCGCGAAGCAACTGGCCTGCCCATCGTCACCGAGGCGATGACGCCGGAAGAGTTGACCATGGTCGCTCAGTACGCCGACGTCGTGCAAATCGGCACACGCAACATGCAGAACTATCGTCTGCTCGAAGCGGCAGGCAAATTGCGCATGCCGATATTGCTCAAACGCGGTTTCAGTGCGACGATTGAGGAATTTCTCATGGCCGCCGAGTACATCCTGCTCGGCGGGAACGACCAGGTCATTTTGTGCGAGCGCGGCATACGGACATTTGAAGACGACACCCGTTTTACGCTCGCTCTCGGTGCGGTTCCGCTGCTGAAACAGCGCACACACCTACCGATCATCGTCGATCCGTCCCACGCGACGGGTTATTATAAGCACGTTCCCGCCATGGCCGCCGCTGCCACGGCTGCCGGTGCCGACGGGCTGCTCATCGAAGTCCACCCTGAACCGCAAAAGGCACTTTGCGATGGCCGCCAGTCTCTGACCTTCGAGGAATTTGAGCAAACCGTGATCGTGTGTAAAAAAATTCGCGAGATCGTCAACGCGACTGACCTGATCAGCAAATTCGACACCGGCCTCGACCGGGAGGAACGCGTCATCCCCGTCCCGCACCGCCTCGAGTCTTACATCCGGGCACAAAGTGCCATGAAGTAAAGAACCCGCGCAGAAATCAGTTGTTCGATCCCTCAGAGCCGCGACGGTCGCGGAGCGGTCATTCCGCTTGATCACTCTCGTGGCTCTGATGGGAAATGTTCACGTGATTATTACGCGACTCCAAAGGGAGTATTCCGGCAGACGGCCGCCGGAAACGCAGAGTTTTTTTCATCACTCTTTCTCTGTAGCCTCCGCGTTCTCTGCGAGAAACAAAATCCTTCGTGCTTCTTCGGTGGTGAAGAATATCTGCCGCGAACGGTCGCGTGTTAAGGAAGCAACCATGAGCCATGATCATTGGCAAACACCTGTCCGCGAAATGGCCGCCGGAATTCGGCGACGTGTTGATCGCATTGATGGCCATGACATGGAAACGCTGGCGGATTTGGGGAAAGAGGAAATAGGCCACCCGGTACCGTATCGGCATTTGTTCTTTGTGATACCGATCCCTGTCCGGGAATAGAGATACTCAGGAAACGGCATCCGAAGTATCATTACCTCCGGTTTGCCAACCCGGAAGAAAAAGCCGAGTATCAGGAATATTTACGATCAATGGACGCGATAACCGGGCAAAACCAGTGCCATAATCTGTGCTTTCCGCCGTCTTGAAATGCCTTTTTGTATGGAAACATATTGAAAGAGAGGTATATATAGAGATGTACAATAGAATAGAAAGGTCCAATATCCATGTCTTCCACTCCACCACTCACATACGAACAAATGATGGAAATGTTCCGCGAAACACGCGAGGGTCTCAAAGAATCGCGTGAGGGTATCAAAGAATTGCGGAAACGTTCTGAAGAAGTTTTTCGCGCCCAAAGGGCGACCGACAAACAGCTTGCGGCACTCGGCGACCGCATTGGAGAACTCGTTGCTGCGATGGTCGAAGGCGAAATCGTTCGGCTGTTCAAAAACCTGGGATATGTGTTCGACCAATGCAGTTGCGGTACGGAATTCAATAACAACGAACTCGGCATTGCCGACGAGGTGGATTTGTTTCTCGAAAACGGCGAATACGCGCTGCTCGGCGAAGTCAAAACCAACTTGTCGCTGAACGACATCAAAGATCATATTGAACGGATGGAAAAGTACCGCCGATGTGCCGATTTCAAGGGGGACAAACGCCGGTTCCTTGCGGCGGTCGGCGGCGGTGTCGTGCGGACAAACGTTCGAAATTTTGCGTTGAAACAGGGTTTGTATGTGATTCAGCAATCCGGCGAAAACGTGGAAGTCATCTCACCCGCCAGCGAACCCCATCTGTGGTAGAAGACTGAAGTTGATTCTCTGATTAACAACACTTCTGCACAGACCACTTTCAATCAGTTTGTCCCTTACTATCTTCAATTCTGCTTGTGTGAACTTTTTAACATTCAACTCACCAAAAGTTTCAACCAGAATTTTGTGCCATAATAACAGTTGTCACTTTCACCAGTGAGCTTCCCATTCTTAACATAGTAAGTTTTTGCCCATTGAAGAAATTTTATAACCAATTCTAATACAGGTAATTGATTCGTTTTTCTTGTAGCTGTTTTAATATCTGACTTTCTAGTTAATTTTCAAATTAAAATAACAGCTACAAACTTAAAAAAACCCGAATAACAGATACTGAATTTAAGTTACTTATTTCAGTAAGTTGTTGTTATTTCATGGTTTATAAAGTGGGCGATACAAGACTCGAACCTGTGACCCCTAGCTTGTCGAGCTAGTGCTCTAACCAACTGAGCTAATCGCCCTGGAATTATTGTTTTATACCGCGCAACGTCAAGGAAGTGAAGTTTTAAAACAACAACCTGGAGTGTATGCGGCGGGTTTTTCGGATGAGGTACCGTTGAACCGGTCACTTACGTTTCCGGCTACTGCCCCTCTTAAAATGCCATATTATTGGCGCGGGACAGTATAATATACTAAGGAGTCATAGCAAATTAACCTTCACAAACGCTCGAAAATCTTGTATGATTCTGTCGTGAAAAGCAGTGCAATCACCTAATGATTATCGCACGATTGTAAATGTTACTCTGCTCTAGTTCCTAAGTTCATTTTTTGTTTTCTGCACAAATTCTTGGACGCTAACAAACGATGTAAAAAAAACACCATATTTATTCAAACAGTCTGAACGCTCTGAAGATTGCAGTTCAGTGACTCGCACTGTTTTTTGTAACTCATATAAAATTAACACGTTACAACATTTTGAAAAAAGCCACTGTGAAAAAACGCGTACAACTGTCGATAATTCTAACCTTTCCACCGATGATCGTCAAGCCCTTAAACGATCATTATTTACTTGGCCACAAAGATCGTCACTTTTTTCGCGTCCGCAAAATCACGCATGACCCTGAACCACTCAGGGCGTCATCGTGAGAGAGCATCGAAGGACGACGAAAGCCGAGGAAATAAACCGGGGACGTTTGATTTGCTTGGATTTACTTACTACTGGGACAAAACCCGGAAAGGAGGCTGGGCAGTCAAACGCAAGACCATGAAATCAAGACTTGCGAGAAGTATTCAGCGCATTGACCAATGGTGTCGAAAGAACATGCACAAGCCTGTTCGAGAGCAGTGGGAGAAGCTCAAAGCGAAGGTGAAGGGTCACTACGCCTACTTCGGGATCAGGAAACTCCCGTTCCATCTGAGGGCTCCGTTACTTGGTCGAACGGCAGCGGAAAGAGCGGCTCAATCGCCGAAACCGAGAGAACAGCATGACTTGAAAGGAGTTCAGCCTTCTTCTGAAACGCTACCCTTGGCCTCCTCCCAAGATTGTCCACAGCATCTTCAAGCCGAAGATGTCAGGATGAAATGGCGTAGCAAAGAAACGTCCATGTTTTGAGGAACCGGATGCGGTCATGTCTGCACGTCCGGATCTGTGGGAGATCCGGAGGAGCAATCCACGGGGCCACCCGGTCATTTACCAGGAATGAGGTTGGAAACCACTTAAAATAATAACTTACGTTTCCTGAAAAGTTGGTAAACTGACCAAAATCCACTTGAACTTACGTCAAATCAATTTAATGCAATTGTTTTATTTACAAGTAATTACAACAAGGCGAAAGGTCGAAAAAGATTGTTGTTTCTTATGTTTTCGCAAGACTGCGTTTGCCGGATGACCGCAATTTCACGATTGCTGCTCAAAATTCTTTTTGCTCTGAATTTTCTTTGGATGGGGATGAAAAAGTCGGGGTTGTTCTATCATTTGATTTAATCGATTGACTGTTAATTGAATATAATCATTTTCTATATCAATTCCTATGTATTTTCTATTCCCGACAATTTTCGCGGCAACGCCCGTTGTTCCGCCGCCATTGAAAGGATCAAGTATAATATCATTTTCATTTGTTGAAGCCAATAGTATTCTTTTCAATAATGCAAGCGGCTTTTGAGTTGGATGTTTTCCGAAAGTTTTTTCATCAGACGAAGGAGTCGGAATACTCCAAACACTCCGCATTTGCTTGGATGGAACTTTCATGTTGTCTTCCTTAAAAATGCCGCTTTTCATCTTTTCGTAATTGAAAACATGCTTTGCTTTTTTGTCTTTTTTTGCCCAAAGCAAAGTTTCATGACTGTGTGCAAAAGTTGTACAAGCCAAATTCGGCGCGGCATTGGGCTTAAACCATGCAATGTCGTTAAGAATATGAAAATTCAGTTTTTGCAGTAAAAAACCGCATTGATAAATGCTGTGATTTGTTCCGCTGATCCAAATCGTGCCATGGGGTTTCAAAACTCTGCGGCATTCTGAAATCCATTTTTCGTGAAATTCCAGGTCCTTGCCAAAACCATTGCTTTTATCCCATTTTCCCTTGTTCACACTGACCATTTTTCCGGCATGACAAGTGACTCCGCCATTGGACAGATTATAAGGCGGATCCGCAAAAATCATGTCAACGCAGTTTTCTGGAAAGCAACTTAACACTTCCTGACAATCACCGTGGTAGAGTACCGTATCGTCGGCTTTGAAAACAGGTTTGACATTTATCAGAACACCATTTCGGGAAACATGATCAACGAAATCCTCAAACACGAAATCTGGTGTGATTTCCAACTCGTTACCGGACATGACGTGAACTTTTTGCATACTCATGATTTGATTGATAGCGACTATTTTTTAGGCGTCGGGGTGCAAAATTTCCATTTCGCACCGCATTTTCAGCGAAGTGGCGGCTGTCATTGCTTCAAACCACCAGCAGCCGTTCGGTCATTTGCCCTGTCATCAACAAATCGCCATAAAAATATGGTTCACCCGCACGATTGCGGACGAAATCGATGAAATCGTTGTGCATTTTTTGACATTTGCCTTAATCTGAGGAACAGGTATTGCATGTCTCAATATCCGTGTCCACAAGCAATAACAATTGCAATGGTTTCGTTGAATCGTTCCATGTCGGCGTCTTTCCAAAGTTTGGTCGAACACTGTCCGGAAAAAACCTTACCGTAACGTTGCTTGCAAATTCTCGTTTCGCTGTTTGACCTTTTCGACGAGTTGGCGTTTGAACTGCACGAGTTTTTCGGACAATGCCGGGTCGGTCAAAGCAAGGATCTGCACGGCGAGCAATCCGGCGTTACGGGGACCGCCCATCCCGGCACCGACTGTCGCGACAGGGATGTCACCCGGCATTTGCACGGTCGAAAGTAGCGAGTCCAATCCGCCGGCCAGGTCGGTTGGCACGGGAATACCGATGATCGGCAGAATCGTATGCGCGGCACACACTCCGGCCAGGTGCGCCGCTCCGCCTGCAGCGGCAATAATCACCTGCAACCCGCGATCTTTGGCCGATTGAGCGTAATGCGAAACGAGGTCGGGTGTGCGGTGCGCACTCATGACCTGGACTTCGTACCCGACGTCAAATTCATCGAGCGCAACGGCCACGGCCTTGATTTTCGGCCAGTCACTGTCACTGCCCATGAGTATGCCAACGCGGATGTTCTTTGTGTTTGTCATGATGGCTAAGGGCTTGTTCAAAAATCACTCCTCTGAAAATGTCAAAAGCACACAAATGACGCAGTTCGAACAGATCAGCACAGATTCATCTGTGAAAATCTCCGTTTCATCGGGTGTTATCAGTGTGCAAAAAAAGTATGAATACTGGCGGTGCGCAGTATTGAATCGTCAATCACTTGCGATTCTTTACAACAACATTTTTCACATCGATCTTGCCGTTGCGGACATCCACGCCAGCTTTACCATTGGCAAACGTCACGACACCGAAGCCTGTTTCGGTGCAGAGGAACGACTTGAAGTCGCCGACCTGCGAATCGACGTACAGCGTTTGAGTGATCGCGTCATAACGCACGCCGGTCAAGCCCTGCAACATGGCATAACTTGCCATCGCCCGTGCGTACCAGTGACCACATTCGTACTCGTTGAACGGGTTGCGGCGGATGCCATCGTGTCGTTTGCGGAGCGTTTCGGCAATGTCCAGCCCTTTGGCCGGTTCGCCGAGCAACATCAGGTGGCTGGCCACCTGGTATTCGATGCCCGTCCAGACTTCGTCGCTATAGACGAACGGCAACATGGGTTTTCCGCCGTGCGGCCAGGTGCAAAGCAACAAGCCGCCGTCATCGCCCTGCGCAAATGTCGGTCGCTGCGGATTGGCATGTTCCGAAAGATCGTGTTTCATGTTGTATTGATAGACGGACAAGAGGTGGCTTTTGACCAGCGATTCGTCGATGATGTCATTTTCATAACCGCACATTTTCGCCATCCAAAAACCGAGAACGCCGTCGGAAAGGCAACCGGTGCCGTATTGGTACTTCGGCCCCTGTTCGTTGACGATGCTCGCGATCTCGCGATAACCGGCACTTTGATCGGCGGGGTTGAGCCGCCCGAAATTATTTTTGAGTCCTTCTTTCATCACGATCTGGATGAAATACTCGCCGTTATACAGCTTCTCGACCATCGCTGTTTGGCCTTTGGCGAGCAATTCCTTGTAAAGCGTCACGTCCTGGTTGAGCGACTCACCCATTTCAATCGCGACAGCCAGCGCACCAAGATAAAAACTGCCGCAATGCCCGTCGGGGCCAAAGTAATTGATATCATACGTGTTGTGGTGCGATTCCTCAAGCAATCCGGTGTGTCGCGGGTCCCACTGTGCGATCATAAAATCGAGGCTTCGTTTGACGAGCGGCCAATATTCCTTGAGCCAGGCTTCGTTGGTTTCGGTGATTTGCCATTCGCGATACACTTTCATGATACCGCCGAGCTGACCGTCCGCCGCGTCGAACGCGTTACCGCCGGGTGAAATCGGCAGATTCGCACGAAACGCCTGACGCCCGGTGCCGTCCGCCGACGATTCATGATATTCGGTTTGCCGCAAAGAACGTTCCAGTGACGGGAAAAGGTGTGAAATCGCCTGGGCGTAATTCCAAACGTGCGTGCAAGTGCCGTGGCATGAACCGAAAGCGTCCTGATTGCCTTCCCAGCACCAGAGTCGTCCGTCCTGCTGACGCAAGACCGTCGGTGATTTCAGAATCGTGAGATTTGCCGCAACGGCTTCCAGCACCACCGGAGGCAGCGTCGAATCGTAAAACGCGGTGGTAAACGTTTCCGATGCCTTGCGCAGCACCGAATAATCACGCCGCCACATACCGGCCACGTCGCCAATCGAACCGAATTGCGTTGCATACCAGGGTGTGTAAAATTCGGGGTTGTCGTTGCCTTGCGAGTCTTTTTGCAATTCGAATTCCGGCGGCACGTCACTGATAGTCCAGCCGTCGTAATTCTCCCGTTCGAAATCCTCGAATACGGTAACACGGTTTTTGTCGTTGATAATCGCATTTCCGTTGCCGGTTTTGAGTGCGGTCATCGGCTCGTCGGAAAACACGATGTGATCAATGTTGATATGCCCCCAGCCACCGGTTTCCTGATCGACGATGCGGAACGCCGCTTCCCTGCCGGCAAATTCGGCAACATCCCAAGTCGTCCAATTCAGTGTTTCACTCTCGTTGCCGCTTGCACTTCGCATAATTTTGCCATCCACGAGCAATTGCGCAAAACAGTGACTTCCGCCGCCGATCAAAAAGTGAATATTTTTCTTTGCCACGGTAAACGGATCGGACGTCAACGTGCCGCGTTGCCCGTCGCCGTTCGGGTCAAATGTGTTGACAAATCCCCTGCCGAGAAACCCGGTGACGCGCTGTTGCCCCTGTGCCGTGCCCCGTGACGGGGCGTTTCCGAACGCCGGACCGCCTGCACCGACACGGCTCCCTGCGCGGATGGTGGTCTCCGGAACGTACCACGCCGTGAGCAAGCGGATCGTTTTTTCGCCATGGGCAGGCAATTCAAACGGCACGGCAAGCGTTGCTCCGGGTGCACTTGCGTTGACCGACGGATTGTTGATGACGCGGCCTTTCGCAATGTTGTCCCAGGCAATTGTCAAAGCGTCCCACCAGCCGCCGCGAAACCAGCAATGATCAACAATCGTGTCATCCCCGTCCACGAAAAAGGCGAACGATCCTTTCTTTTCGCGGCCTTCGCCGACAGCATCATGGAGCACGAACCCGCCGTCAATCGGTCCGATCGACCCGCCGCTGTTCATAAAATTGCGTGTGCTGAACGAAAAAACCGCTTTGACAGGCTTGTCGCTCTTGTTGACGAACTTGTATTCCGTTGCCCCGACCGGCAGACTCGATGTGTCGGCATTCGGCGGTGTAAACGGACTCCAACCGGTCATTTGCACGTCCAACGGAAGCGATTTGTCTTTCAGGGAAATCATGGCAAACGGAAATCGTGCCAAAAATTCGCATTCCTTGAAACGTGGAAACCCATAAGTCGCGCCCGGCGATCCCAATCCCGAATCCGGTTTGCCGAAATACTTCCAGTTCGGCAGCGGACCTTCAATGACCCGGGCGGTATTCTGCTCCGGTGTGTCACCGAGAACACAAACGGTTGCAAAACAGGCCGGTTCGTTGAAAAAATTCATGACATGCCGCACGGACACATGCGAAATCGCGCCGGTGCCTTCGAGACAGTACATCCCGGTCCCCATTCCACCGATGGGAAACGCGATCCGGTCGAGGTTTGCCCCGCGATACGGGCCGTTGAACTCGTGCTGCGCCAACGCCGGAAAAGGCTGGATTAACACGAAAGCGATGATTATGGAAAGGCAAATTGCGATTGTTGGCTTTGTTTTCATGGATGTGCTCTTTCATTAAAGTTAGAAAATACTCAAACTGTAAGTGATCAATGCGGAAATGGAGGATCAGGCGGTGATGTTCCAAGTGATTCTGGGTGGACTTCCCAGTGGCTAAGGGTGTTTCATCTACATATATATACCCTTAGTAACACTGAATACCCCCCCCCGGTTGAACTCCGACTCTCCTTTGTTTAAAACTTTTCCAGTTAATATACTCATAGCATGTTGTTAAAAATAATGTTATACCGTACAATGTCATGGACTTTGCATTTTCTGTCTGTGAACTTTGTGCACTCCTTTGTGATCTTTGTGTTGAAATCTTTTAACACAAAGCTTTCCACAAAGGTCACAAAATTAATGCCAGCCAAACGGCGTTCGAAAGTATATGTTATTTTCGGCATTGTGTTGTTTATAGTTTGAGGAAACTAAGCGGTATAGTCAAGAGTTGGCATTGAAAATGACCCCTATTTGGGGATTGTTACAACTCTCGAAAAAGGAATCCCATCGCGTGAAGTCCGACATCATTATCGATCTTGAAATGCAAAAAGTCAAGCTCTCAATTGCGATTGGAAGGCAGGAACTATCGGGCAAAATTTGACCGCCGATGAGGGTGAAAAGGTGGTCAACCTCATCGAAAACGAATTGCATACCGCTGGTCGTGAGGCGTTCTGACAGTGGCTGATGCAGTTCGAGTGTCAGAAAAGGGTGTCCTGCGTCGATGCGTTCCTGCATGGTCAAGCCCACCCCACTTTCCTGAACAAGATGATCTCGGGGCATACAACAACAGACAGCCCGACCAATCTCCGTAAACGGTTACTTTGCGAGAAACAAAATCCTTCGTGACCTTCGTGGTGAATACACTCGTGGACGGTTACAGTTTTGATACCCGGCTTTCTTCATTTCTTCAATTCTACGCACGCCCTTCCAGAATTGCAAGAGAGAGTAAAATTATCGTAACCATTCGCATGATTGCAGACGATGCCGCCCTCTGGTACAATAACAAGTGAATTGTTTTCGACCGCGTTCCTTTTTTGAAAAACCATGCAAAATGTCACAGTCCGAACCGAATGCGTCCCAAGAACAGACACGTGATTCCGAGCACTATCAGGTTGTTGCGCGACGCTACCGTCCGCAGGGGTTTGCGCAACTGGTCGGGCAACGTCACGTCTCGCAGGCATTGTCGAACGCGATTCAAACAGGCCGGATTGGGCACGCCTACCTTTTTACCGGGGCACGCGGGGTCGGCAAAACGTCATCGGCACGAATTTTCGCAAAGGCACTCAACTGCATCCACGGCCCCACTCCCACGCCGTGTAATGTTTGTGAGATTTGTGACTCGATCAGCACCGGCGAAGACGTTGACGTCCTCGAAATCGACGGGGCCAGCAACCGCGGCATTGACGAAATCCGGCAATTGAGACAAAATGTGTCGATTCGGCCAAGCCGGGCGAATTATAAAATTTACATCATTGACGAAGTCCACATGCTCACCCGGGAGGCGTTCAACGCGCTGCTCAAAACGCTGGAAGAGCCGCCGGAACATGTCAAGTTCATTTTTTGCACGACTGAACCGTCGAAAATCCCGATTACGATCCTTTCTCGTTGCCAGCGTTACGATTTTGCCGGGATTGACGCAACCGCCATTGCCGAGCGGCTCGACGAAATCGCGCAAAAAGAAGGCGTCACCGCTGAGCCAGGCGTGTTCGAAACCCTTGCTCGCCGGGCGGCCGGGTCGATGCGTGACGCGCAGTCGTTGCTGGAACAACTGCTCTCGTTCGCGCCGGAGCATATCATGCTGGCCGATGTTCATGCGATGCTCGGCACGGCGGACGACCAGCGGATTTTCCGTATTTTGGCCTCGATCAACGCATCGGAAACGGCAACGGTTTTCGCGGAACTCGACACGGCGGCGCAGGAAGGCGTCGATTTCGGTATTTTTACCGAACAGTTGCTCGGTGTGTTTCGTGATTTGATGCTGAGCGCCTGTGACGGCGACAAGCAACTGCTGATGTACTGTCCGCCGTCACGTTATGATGAGGTCAAGCAGCTTGCCCGCGATTTGGGACTTCATCGCATTCTTGCCGCAATGCAGGTTCTCGACCAGACTTACACAAAAATGCGCTACAGTACGCAGGGACGCATTTTGCTGGAGCTTGCGCTGGTGCGTATTGCGAATCTGCAACAGTTACAGGGCATCGCCGTGTTGATTGAGCAGTTGCGGACCGGGACATTGCACCCGTTGCCGGTGACACAACATGTTGTTACGGGAACGCCGAACGCAGGCCACGTTGCGCAAAGCGTACCACAAGGAGCAGCAACGCCTGCTGCGGTGCGGTTTTCGGAGATGTTGCCGCCGAAACCTGATACCGTGACCGAAAAAAAAAATGATGCGGTGACGATTGAAGAGGTGAAAAAACCGGCTGCGCCGCCGGTCAATCCCGCTGTCCGGAAAATGCAACTGATTGCCGAGGCGTCGGAACATCCGATGATCAAAAAAGCCGCAGAGCTTTTCGGAGCAACGCTTACCGAAGTCAAATCAAGTTAGCCGCATGCATGCGCAGAATAGAAAATCAACTGATGAGAAAACCATTCATGATCATCGTACTGTACGCTATCATCAGTTCCGCCTGGTGCCAATCGCCGGAATTGCCGGAAGGATTTGACCAACTTCCGGAGATGGACGAAATCCTCAACGATACGGGATTTCTCCAGGTTTATGAACAAATGCGCGGCCAGAGGTTGACTCGCGACACATTACTCCCGTCGCTGTCCCCGATGGAGGCCGTAACGGAAGTTTATTCGCAGAATCCGCCGCCAATGTTGCTTGACATTGCCGTGCAGCAACTGGCACAGCTTGACAACCACAAAAGTCTGTTGCTCCACGATCTGCGTCATGCCGGAACCTGCGGTTATCGTGCCGTCAGGATTGCGGCGGACGGAGAATCGCAAACCGATTTTCAGGCGGGGCATTATGTGCCGTCGAAATCCGATCTTGATTGGGCGATTCACGGCGAAGGTTTTTTTGTGCTTCACAAGCAGGAACAATCAGCGGACTCGCACGAACCGACTGAGGAGGACACGCGCAACATGTAC
>WRMR01000024.1 GCA_009776995.1 Planctomycetaceae bacterium
ACGAACAGGACGCTGGCAAATTGGATATTTGGCTCAATAACAGTGCCGGGACAAGTCTGACGAAAGTCACAACGGATAATTTCAGCACGAAGTTCGGACAACCCTTGGAGATTGGGCAGGTGGTTGTTACGAAGTGCCATGCGGGTGACAAGATGGAAGCCATTGTTACCCTGACCAACACGACAACAGGGAAAAACTCCTTGTGCGTCGTCACCGTCACCGGCACGACGCTGTCGTACAGTGGTTTGTACGCATTGGATGTTGTCCCGATCAACATTGTGACGGGGAAGTTGAATAATGATGATCTTTTTGATATTTTCGTTTCCGATGGGAATATTCATCAGACCTTGCTTGGTCAATCCAACGGTACGTTTCAAGCGCAGACCGCGGTGATCGCCAATGCCGATTTTATGGCGGTCTATTCCGCCGATTTTAACGGGGACGGAATGATCGATACCCTGGCTGTCGGAAAACGTTTTGCGTGGTTCATTCCGGGCGATTCGACTCAATCCCCGTCCGTCGTGGTGGATTTCACCAGCCTCGGCATCACGCCCAAAGACATTGCTTTCGGGGACTTCAACAATGACGGAAAAACGGATTTTGCCGTACTCAACCACGTCGGCGATGCGGTTTATGTCTTCACCTGTCAAGCGACCGGTGCTGGTAGCCCGAACTTCACGAGGTCATCGACGCTCTCCCCATTCAACGGAAAGCAGCTCCTTGTCACAAATTTCGACAATGCACATGGTGACGATATTGTCGTTTACGGTGTTGACGAAGCAGGGTTCGGCGGATCGAACCTGCAAACTTTTCTCTCCAACAGTTCCGGCGGTTTCAGTACGGTGAAAACCACCACGCTGAATTTTGCCGGAAACGATGTTTACGACCTTTTAGCTATTGGCGAAGTGACCAACGACGGGTACATCGATATTGTTGCCGTTTACAACGGCACTACCCACACGGCATCAACAAAGAATTCCTATTATCAGGTTTTGGTCAATATCGCTTCTGATCCGGGGCGTTTTCAACAAGGGACCAAAGCCGATTTGGGTAACCCCGCCACAACAAATTCGATTAAAAACCCCACGGCCGCAGCCATTGGCGATATGTACGGCGATGGGAAAAACGAGCTTGTCATCCTGGACGCCGAGAGCAAGTCCGTATGGATTCTTCAGCAAACTGCGGCATCGGGAACATTTGGAACCACCGCCAGCTACATGAAACCTTATCAGGTGACCGGTCTGCCGCTGGGCAATGCCGCTTTCAGCACGCTGGCCCTTGCCAACTTCAACGAAGACAGTCGTTTGGATGTGCTGGTTGGCGTGTGGACCACCAATGGAAACTTAACGTTTGGTATCCTGGAAAACAAGCCCGACGGCAAGGGAAATCTCCTGACGTCTCCCGCAGATACTACAGAAACCGGAGGTTTTGCCGGTGCCAACGCTTCCGGGTTGGCGTTTCATGTCGGGCGGCTGGATGACAACGGAACGGCAGACGTCGTCATTGTCGGCGGCAACACGGTCAAGCAATTTCTCAATACCGACAAATCCGGGGCGGAAATCGGAACGGTGACGCTTGTGATTCGCGATTACAATTCGACGCTTGTCAGTACGGAAATTGTTGATCTCAACACCCTGTCCGATCGACTGATCTTTATTGATGAATGGTCGAACTTTTGGGTCGAAATCTGGGCCAATACAGGAACATCGGTCGGTATTTCCTCATTTACGACATCTTTGACCTTCAATGCGGATATTTTTGAAGTGCGTTCCGGGAAAATCGAATACGGTGCCTCGGTTTCCCAATTGTCCATTCCCGACGAAACCAAAACAGGGGTGATCACCCTGTCCGGGACGGTGTCCGGTTCGCGGGGGGCCAATGCCAATAACACTCTCTTGGCCCGCGTTTCTTTTATGCCAGTGGCCGGAGGAGCAACAACACCCGGACAAACGGAAACAAAAGGAATCCTGTTGAACTATTCAACCAATACAGCTTCCGTTCAACCGATTACCAATGGTTTTGCGCTGGATGCGACAAAATCTTCCCTGACGACAACATCCAATGCAACGGGGCAACCCGCTCCTGCTCTGTTGGGAACGGTACCCCTGTTTCCGGTTATCTATGATATCAATGACGACGGAGTGGTTGATGCAAGGGACTTTACTCAATTTGTCCGGGCACTTATCGCGGGAAGTGTTTCGGCTTCAAGCGCGCCTCTGTTCGCTCGCTTGTGCGATTACAATCTTGATGGCGTGATTGATCCCAGGGATTTTACCTGGTTTGCAATGAATCTCGCTGATGGTCTTTCCAGGGAAGCTTGTCGTGCCGACCCTTCGCTCAAAGTGGCGTTTCCCCCTGTTTTTACACAAGTGCCGCTTACTTCGGCAATCGCCCCTGCCATGCAAATATCTTTGCTGGCAGAGTGGGATGACGATGTAATCGCTCCACTTGCCGGGACACTGGCACCGGTGATGCAGCAACAAAGCCTTTCCGATCAAAGTACGCAGAACCAGGCTCTCATGGCTTTTATCGCTTCGCAGGAAACCAAAAACGACGATTTCGACCTGGACATTCCGAATCAGGCTTCTGACACCGAACGTCTGCTTGCCGAAGGCAAGTTGTAGTCGTTATTGTGTTTCACGCGATCTTTAAAGACCGGCACCACGCGACAATCAGCGGTTTTGCTTCCCGGGAAATGCCGGGACGCTGACTTTCACGTGGTCCGGCGATGTTAAGCGTGTGGATGGAGTTCTCCCGGAGCCAGATGTGAAACGCCTCCACGACAGGCGGAAACCCCAGTTCCACCAGCAGGACAGGCTTTTCCAGTTCGATGGCAAACTGCCAGGTCAGTGCTGTTCCGCCTTCGAGCGGTTCGCGGTAAAGAATCAGCGTTCCGTCCGCGTCCCGGACATTCAGTCGCGTTCGCACGGCGTAATCAGGCGACAGGGTTTCCTTGAGACGATACTTTGTGGGTATTCGTCCATCTTCCGCAAGCCGACCGCGCGGACACCAACCCCCGTGAGGAATGCCAAGTTCGATTGCCGCATCCAGTGCTGCCCGGTCAATGCCGGTTTGTCCGCCGGAAATTATGCGCGCCAAATCGATGCTGAACCCGTTCACCTTGAAAGTCTCTGCGACCTTTACGTCGTTGAATGATAAGGAACCATCAGTGCACCCATCACTTTTTTTGCGGATAATAATGCAGATAGTTGCCGTAGGTGGCACCTTTGCCCGTCGGCGTCGCCTGGGTCGGCATCGGGGCGTTCATGGGCGGTGATTGCCGGAAACTGCGTGTCTGTGAAATCTCCCTTTGCATCGTTTTCTGGATGTCCTGCTGGCGGTTCATTTCGCGTTGTTGTGCCATGATCAGCCGTTCCATTTCAAGACGCGGCTTCACATACTGGTTATAGGAATCCAGTTCCGAAGTCGAAACCCGTTGCATTTCCAGCCACGGACTGAGTGTGGACGGATTATTTTGCGGAAACCAACTGCTTCGTGTCGCACCGTACTGCGCCGACACTCGCCCGGTTGTCAGCAAGCAAACCGTAAAAGTCACGCATATCATCATGCAAAACGAAATGATCTTGGTTATTGTTCCGGTCATTGCAACCTCTCTCAAAACATATTTTCGACTTTGGAGGTACTCATAAAATACAACAGTACAATGTCATGCGCGTCACAGGGTAACGCGGCTAACAACACTCTACACTCTACACTTTACACTCTGCACTTCCTTAATTGCCGCCGCCGACGGGATTGCCGCCGCCTTTCAGCACAGGACCAGAGTACCGTGTCGCCGTCTGGGCTCCCAGGAGCGAGAAGCCCATGATCCGTTCGAACGGTGCCGTAATCTTTGACAGATTCGTATCAAACGCAACCCATTTATCTTCCGCAATATAAATACGGTCTTCCTCCATCAATTGGTAATTTGTTTGTGGGGAGGCATTGGCGGTAATCCCCTGCCAATCAACTGCGAGAATATTGTACTCCTGCTGTCCATAATAATTCATCAGCGAAGGGCGTGCAATCCAAACCCGTTTGGAAGACACCCGATCCAGGCCATTGATGCCTGCAATGGCATGGAGAACGGTTTCATTTCCCGTGTAGGGAAATGGAATCAGCTTGTCACCGTAACCGGCACCTTGCATCACGACATAGTAATGCTTGCTGTTAAACGAATAGACATCGACCGCAACCTCGGGGTTATCCAGGTATTTGGACAACTGAAACTCAATGGCCTCCTTTGCTTCGGAGAGCGTCAAACCCGCAACATGGACACTCCCGTAAATGCCGAGCTGAATACAACCATCCGCCCTGACCGCGTGTTCTCCCGCAATGGGCTGCAAACCACTGATGGAGACCAGTTCGACGGAAACGCCGATGTCGGATGTATTTGCCAAGCCGATCTCCTTGCCAACCTTTTGGACGATGATTTCACCGGCATCCTCGCAAGTCAACCCCGCAATATTAATTGCACCAATCGGCGGCGGCAAAACAACTGTCCCGCCCGGTTGGATGGGGTATGATCCGGCGATGCTGAAACCCTCATCTTCAAGACCGTAATCCCTGATAAATACACCATCGGACGCTTGTAAAAGGTAGGGCGATTTGGGAACCATTCGCACCGCTTCCACGATGAGCATGTCGGAGATACCGATGTCATACTCTGCGAGAGGCGACGTTTTGGCCATTTCCTTCGGAAGATTTGCGTAAACAGGCGGACGCTTGGACGACGTGCTGACACACCCGGCCGTACAAGCAAATACCGCACCGCTCAGGACAAGCAGCGTCAGGACTTGGCGAAAGGATATAGTCTGGACGAACATCGAAAGTTCCCTCTTTCTCCGGCGGCAACAGCCGGCTCCGGCAGGACACATCCTCACAGCATTTTGATTGTCAATTGCCGCGCAACCGGAAACATAGAGTCGTTTTATCTGTTTCGGTAGGCTGGAGACTGCAAGACAAGAGTTTTTGTTGGCACTGGCAGAATCAAAACAAGCCTCAAGACCCGGTGTTTTGGGATAATCGGTATAACATGCAAAAGCCAAGGCCGGTAATTCATCTTGACTTGAGACACGCTTTTCTGCTATACTCTCTGAATCTGTCAGGAGAGGATCGCCTCTTTGATCTTTTCGTTGTATCATTTGAAGTATCAAGGAATTGTGACATCGGAAGTCGATTGAAAACCATCTGGCGCACCATCAAATGGGGCACTTTGATTCTTGTTACTTTGCTGGCTGTTGCGTCGATTTATTTGTACTGGAATATTGACTCTCAACTCAAGATTTTTGTACAAAATAAACTATTAAAGCAGTTGCCCGGCTTTGTGACGGAAATCGATTCTGCGCAATTGGTTCCGTCCAAAGGAATCATCGTGCGGGGTGTTTCGATTTCCGTACCTGGAAAATTCGGGAAGGCCGAACCGGTTCTCACCATTCAGGAAGCCTTTATCTCCTGTGACGTCGATTTGCAGACCGTTTTGAGTGGCAACGCCAAGCCAACTGCCGTCAAATTGCAAAAACTGACTCTGCACCTGATCCGTGGTGAAAACGGTCAGATTTGCGGATGGGAACCACTGAAGTCGCTGAAATCATCCGGTGATGTTTACCCCGTTGAAATTTGCGAAAGCGATGTCATCTACAGAGATTTGCGAAAACCGCACGTCGATCCGATTGGGTTGACCGGCCTGAATGTCCGATTGATGCCGCCTGTGCGAAAAGACGGAGAATGGGAAATCACGGGAAAAATGGCCAATCACAAAATGGGCAGTATCGAGTGTTTGGCAAAATTTTCACCCCAAACAAAAAATTTGACTCTCTCCGGCAACGCAAAAAAAATCATTTTTGACAGTGAATATTTCCCCTATTTGCCCCATTTACCGCTGGATGACAAAACCCTGGAATCGTTTCACGCCAAGCTGGATTTTCAATTTGAAGCGGAACACAACATCGCGAAAAACTCGCTCTTGCCTTTTGCGACCGCGTTTCGCATTCAGGGGTCGCTTTATGATGGCAGAGTCCCTTTCCCGCACATCGTCAAACACCCGATTGCGGATATTCGGCTTGATTTCGACATCACACACGATTCCCTGCAAATCAGTAACATGTCGGCAACCAGCGGCGAGTCGCACCTGAAACTCGATTGGCGGCAACTCGGCCTTTTTTCCGTCCGTCACGGGAAATTGGATTTTTCAGTCGGGCAATTCCGATTCGACAAGCAGTTTCTTCCGTCTCTGGTTCCTTGGTTACCGCAACAGTTGAACGACCAGCTTGTCCATTTTGAGGCCGAAGGCCAGGCTGACCTTTCCGGCGTCATTCATTACAATGGCCGGCGGTGGGGCGTCGAATCCACGGAAATCCGGCTTGAAAAGCTCGCGGTCACCTACGAAAAATTCCCTTATCGGCTTGACAATCTGCAAGGAACGATTGCCATTGCCCCTTGTGAAATGCAGGCACAAGACGGCCAACGGTTTTTCGAGGAGGCCATGACGCTTCGGCTTGAATCGCAGGATCCGAAAACGGTCATTGTCGGCGACATGTACGAAATCCTGAGTGGTCATCCCCACGGAAAATTTGAAATCACAGCCGTGGAAGTCGCCATCGACAACAAACTCAAGCAGGCCATCCCCCCCTCGCAACAAACCGTCGTGCAATCGCTGAACGCGGATGGAAATTTCGATGCCAAACTTGTCGTGAGGTTTTCTGGCAGCGTCAGGCTCGACGATGAAATGTCTCCGGACCTGTTGTTGCAAATCATGCCGCAAAATTGTTCGATGCGTTACGACAAATTCCGCTGGCAACTCCGAAGTGTGTGCGGTGTTATTGAGATGAAGAACGGATATTGGACTCTCACCAGTTTGAAAGCACAAAACGGATCGTCGGTCATTCTGGGAGACGGTCACCTCCGGCCAACCCCGGCGGGTGGAATGGAGTTCCAATTGAATCTTTCGTCGGAAGAACTGAATTTGAACGACGAACTGATCGCGGCCTTTGAAGACAGTCACCGCCGATTACTGACCGATCTCAACATCTCCGGACGTGCCGGTGTCAAACTGAGTCTCAACTACCTGTCGGACACGGACGACTTCCATGTTGCCTTCGACGCTGAAACCGACCCGGCTGTCACAACGATCAAACCGGTGGCTTTTCCGTTGTTGCTTGACACGGTGACCTGCCGCGTTCGTTACTTCGACGGCATGGTCCAGGTGAATGGTTTTCGCGGACGCAAGAGCGATTCGTTCCTTTCGACCGACTTGCGTTGCGTCTTTCGCAAGGACGGTGCCTGGGTGATGACCCTCGACAATCTGCTCGCAGAACGCTTTGAACGCGACACCGAGCTGATCCGTGCCATGCCCCCCGACCTGCAAAATTTTATTACAAAACTGCAACTCAAGGAACCGGTCACGCTTGGGGGAACGTTGTGCTTTCAAAAAGACGCACCGGCCGATGCGCCGCTTCGTTCCTACTGGCATCTGGGAATCATCTGCCATCAGAACAGCGCGATGCTTGGCGTACCGCTGACGAATATCTGCGGTATGGTCAAAATCCTCGGCAAAAATGACGAAAACGGCAACACGGTGTTCGGCAAACTGGAACTCGATTCGGTCAATTACGGTGATTACCAGTTGACGAATGTGCATGGTCCGTTTTCCTTTCACGAGAATACGATCACCTTCGGTCGCGGGGCACTGTTGCCCGTCTTTGCGGAACAATCCAACAGTCCGCCCAACCTCACGCGGCAAATCAGCATGAATGCTTCGGCGGAAATTGCGCCCATGATCACGCAACCGGTCATAACGCAGACGGATACGCAGGACGTTCCCAACATGCAACCGGCGTTCAACAGGAGTGATCCCAACCGGCCATGGTTGCTCTCGCTGGCCGTTTTACCGAGCCATGTGGAACAAGAGATGCCGGTTGTCGCCTCGATGTATGACGGGGAAGTCCGGCTTGACGGCAGCGTAATTCAAGGTCATGAATCCATGTCCTATCTCCTGCAAACCCGCTTGCATGAAGTCAACCTGGAACGGGCAACCCGCGAAACTCTGGCCGAACATCCCTTCAAGGGGAAGTTATCAGGAGTCATTCATCTCGACGGCGGTGCCTCCCGGGAATCCATGAGAGGAAACGGTGAACTGTTCCTGCGTGAGGCCGACATTTACAAACTGCCGACCATGCAACGCATTATGCAGCTTTTTGGTGTGCGAAGCCGTGATGACGATCAAAGCGCAATCTGTCAAAGTGACGTTGTATTTTCCCTGAGCGGCAATAGTGTGACGCTTTCCGATGTCCAACTTGACGGCAACGTCCTCAGCCTCAATGGAACCGGTAATATGGACATGGACACCATGACCATCAGTCTTGATCTCGGGACACAACTCGCGAGCCGTGAATCGCAATTGCCCGTCATTAGTGATTTGATAAACGAAACAGGCAGGCGAATCACGGAGATTCACGTCGGCGGGTCGCTCAAAAGTGGTGATTTGTCCGTCCGAACCACGGCATTACCCGGCATCAGAAATGCCCTGCAAGCACAACAGGACGGCCCAAAGAACAACCGTCCTGTCCGCGACTTTTTCAGGAATACGTTCAGACTCAACTCAGGAACCGCACAAGAATAATTTGCTCGATTCATCAGAGACGCGACGGTACGGCCAAATTTTTCCATGTGTTCAGGAACTGGTGTGCAATATTGGCAGGAGATTTGATTTTGCTTGGAATTTTCGGCGTAAGTTGCGACGGCGGGGACATCGGCTTCGGCCCAGCTCATGCCGCGATGTTTGCAATGTTCGGAAACCGCCACATCGTCCGATTTCTCCAACGCGTAAGCGTTCACGGTTTTGTTCTCACCACAAGGCACGAAGAAAATAGTCGGAAATTTTTTGATGAAAGACATGCTGGCCTGGAAAAAGAGTTCCGCGCATCACCGGGCGCAACGGGTCAGTATCGTTTTTGAACGAAGAGGACTGAAACAAGATGCGAGTGAATGGGAAGGCTGGCGTTTGGGAAATCTTGCCCCCATCTGGGAACCGATCGCATGGTTTGTCAAACCCTATCAAATCGGAGGAACAATTGCGGACAATATTCTGGCATATCAGGTCGGCGCAATGAATCTCAAGGACTGTCAAATTGATGGTTCCAATCCGACCAATCTGCTGGAATTTGGATTTCGCCGGGACGAACGGCGTGTCCATGAAGCCCAAAAGCCCTTGGATTTGTTTGAATTTCTGATAAAATTAACGACACGTCCGGGGCAAATCGTGCTGGACCCTTTCATGGGAAGCGGGACAACCGCCGTAACCGCACAAAATCTGGACAGGCATTACATCGGATTTGAAATCAGCAGCGAATTTTGCCGTCTTGCGAATGAACGGTTAAACGAAGTGGTAAAAGCCGCAACAAAACAAGCCAAAATCGAACATCCTTTGCTTTTTTAACTAAATAATGCTACAAAAACTATTGTTTGACAAGGAAGATTTGGCAAAAACCCGTTCTTTGCCAAATCCTGATTCACGTTCCGGTTGTTTTGTCGATAACATGAAATTGCCTGTCCATCGTTGGTATCGTTATTCTGCCGGTTTTTCGGCAGATTGGGTGCGTTATTTATTACGACAACGAATCAGGGGTTCCAAAACCGATTGTACTGTCCTTGATCCGTTTGCCGGAATCGCCACGACACTTGTCGCGTGCAACATGGAAAACATCAAAAGTCTCGGTTTTGAGACTCATCCTTTTATTTTCAGAATGGCGGAAACCAAATTGGGGTTATGCCATAGTTCCACGACGGCGTTAACCGGCCTTTTTTCAAGATTCGTCAATGATATTAAAAAGCATCCGCGTGTCAATTATGAAACCGACGCGCCGCTACTTGAGAAATGTTATACGAAAGCGAGTTTGAATGAGCTTCTCACAATGAAAAGAATATTGGAAACCGGTTATGACGATCCGGAAGCAAGAATATTATGGTTTGTCATCACTTCGATTTTGCGTTTGTGCAGTTGTGTCGGTACCGCTCAGTGGCAGTATGTTTTACCTAACAAAACAAAGACTTGTGTGTCATCCCCCTTCAACGCATTGATTGCAAAAACGGAAGAAATACTCAATGATGTTGACTCGCTTGGTTCGGCATCCTATTCTCATCTGGCGAAAATCCTTCGTGCGGATTCGAGATATTCCCTGGATTTGGAGGAAAATTCCATAGATTGCGTGATTACCTCGCCTCCCTATCCCAATAATTACGACTATGCCGATGCAACCCGACTTGAAATGACATTTTGGGGGGAAGTTCGCGGCTGGTCGGATTTACACTCCGTTGTAAGAAGACGCCTTTTATGTTCCTGTTCACAGCATTCTGCCGCTGAAAAAGTACGATTGTCGGATATTATGCGTGAGTCAATTTTATCTCCCATACTTCCAGATCTGCAAAATGTCTGTGAACGACTTGCGAAGATACGTCTTGATAAGGGAGGAAAAAAAACGTATCATACGATGATCGCGTCGTATTTTTTGGATTTGGCCCATGTTTTTCGCACACTGCGAAGGGTTTGCCGCAAGAAAGCGGAACTATGTTTTGTCATCGGGGATTCCGCACCTTACGGAATCCATGTTCCGGTGGAAAAATGGTTGGGGGAACTGGCCGTTGCGGAAGGATTCCTTGACTATGATTTCGAAAAAATTCGTGACCGGAATGTCAAATGGAAAAATCGCAAGCATGACGTGCCGCTGAAAGAGGGGCGTTTGTGGATTCAGGGTTAAACCACTATGGCACAATCACCATCACATAAATTCGGCCAGTTAATCGGCCGTTACATGGAGACGCTTGTTGCCGTCCCGCTTGAAAAATTTGCTTGGCAATACGGGGTTTACCTGGATTACAAAGAGAAAATACGCCCCGCACGAAGTGGTAAAAAAGTGTCATGGGTTGATGACAAAGGGAACTCCCATGACTTGGACTTTGTGATTGAGCGAGGTGGAAACGACGAGACAATCGGAAAACCTGTGGCTTTTATTGAATGTGCCTGGCGAAGATATGCCAAACATTCGCGAAATAAAGCCCAAGAAATTCAGGGAGCACTTTTGCCGTTGGCGGAAACATACCAATTCAATGATCCATTTCTTGGCGTGATTCTTGCGGGAGAATTCACCGAGAAATCTCTTGCACAGCTTGCGTCACATGGTTTTTCCATTTTGTATTTTCCATATAACCAACTCGTTATGGCGTTGCAAGGCTTGAAGGTGAATATCGCTTACGAGGAATCAGAACCTGATGATATGTTGCTGAAACGCCTTCCCGTTTTGGAAAAAAAATTGTTACGTTTACGAAAAGACAACAATCTGCATGTTTTGGAATATTTCCAAAAAGAAGTTGATGTCTTTTTCAGCAAATTGCATAATCGCTTTGAACGAAAGCTGACACGTATCATTGTTCTCCCGATCTTCGGAAAAGAAGTATCTTTTTTCTCCGTTGCTGATGCAATATCCTTTTTGAACAAGGAAACTGAAATATCAAATGCCCCGTTACTACGGCATGAAATTCATCTGTTTTTCTCTAACCATGACGACATCAAAGCCGTGTTTTTGCTGAAAAGCGATGCGATTGCTTTTTTGCATCAATACGCAAAATAGTTTTTCACCCTTTTCTAATCAAATTATTACCATGAAAATTGGCGTATTCACATGTTGGTGCGGTGAGAACATCGCGAGGAATGTCGATTGCGAGAAGGTGGCCGAGGCCATTGGACGCCTGCCGGGAGTGCATTGCTCGCTCTCGTACAAATATATGTGTAGCGAGCCGGGACAGACGCTCATCGCCGAGAAGATCAAATCGCTCGGCATCGATGCGGTGGTTGTGGCGTCCTGTTCGCCGCACATGCACCTGAAAACGTTTCGCAACGCGGCGGAACTCGCGGGCGTCAACCCGTACTTCGTCGAAATGGCAAACATCCGCGAGCACTGCTCCTGGGTGCATTCGAACAAAGATGAGGCGACCGCCAAGGCCATCGAAATCGTGCGCATGGCCGTCGAAAAGGTGAAGCACAATCACGCGCTGGTGCCGATTGAAGTGCCTGTCACGCGCCGGGCATTGGTCATCGGCGGCGGCGTGGCGGGCATCCAGGCGGCACTCGACATCGCCAACGCGGGTCACGAGGTCATTCTCGTCGAGCGTGAACCGTCGGTCGGCGGCCGCATGGCGGGGCTTTCGGAAACGTTTCCGACGCTCGACTGTTCGCAATGTATTCTGACGCCGCGCATGGTCGAGGTCGGGCAACACCCGAAAATCAAGCTTTATACCTACAGCGAGGTCGAAGCGGTCGAAGGCTACGTCGGCAATTTCAAAGTGTCGATCCGCAAAAAAGCCCGTTACATCGACATGAAAACCTGCACCGGTTGCGGTGCGTGCTGGAACGCCTGCCCCAGGAAGAAAATTCCGAACGCCTTCGACTTTGATCTTGGCAATCGGACGGCGATTTATGTGCCGTTCCCGCAAGCGGTGCCGGCCAAGCCGGTGATTGACGCGGCCAATTGCACGAAATTACTGTCCGGCAAGTGCGGCATTTGCGAGAAGAAATGTCTCCCTGGTGCGATCCGCTACGATGACCAAGACGAGATTGTCACAGAAGAGGTTGGGGCGATCATCGCAGCGACCGGATACGAGCTGTACAAAATTGACAAAGATCAAGCCAACGCGGATATTTCCGGGCACGGCGAATACGGTTACGGCAAATACAAGGACGTGATCGACTCGTTGCAATTTGAGCGGCTTGTTTCGGCATCGGGGCCGACCAACGGTGTGCCGCAACGGCCTTCCGACGGGAAAATTCCGCAGACGATTGTCTTTATTCAATGCGTCGGCTCGCGCGACAACGCAAAAGGCATTTCGTTCTGCTCGAAAATCTGCTGCATGTACACCGCGAAGCACACGATGCTTTACAAACACAAGGTGCATGACGGTACGGCACACGTCTTTTACATGGACATTCGCAGCGGCGGCAAAAATTACGACGAGTTCGTGCGCCGGGCCATCGAACAGGACGGTGCCGAGTATCACCGCGGCCGTATCTCGAAAATCACCGAAGAAAACGGCAAATTGATTGTGCGCGGTGTTGATACGTTATCCGGCAAGGTGCTGACCATTGAAGCCGACATGGTGGTACTTGCGTCGGCGATGCTGCCTTCGCAAGGTGCGGAGCCGCTTGCACAGAAACTCAGTGTCGGCTACGACGAATACGGGTTTATGAGCGAATCGCACCCGAAATTGCGGCCGGTTGAAACCAACTCGGCGGGCGTATTCGTGTGCGGGGCGTGCCAGGGGCCGAAAGACATTCCCGAGGCGGTCGCCCAGGCGTCGGCGGCGGCGGGCAAGGTGATGATCATGCTCAGCCAGCCGAAACTGACCCGCGAACCGGAAATCGCAATCGTCAACGAGCAGACTTGCGTGGCGTGTTTCGCGTGTGTGGTCACCTGCCCGTACAGTGCGATTGACCGTGTCGAGATCAAGGACCGCAACGGTAACATCATCAAACACACCGCACGGGTCAACCCCGGTCTCTGCATGGGTTGCGGCACCTGCGTCGCCGTGTGCCCGTCGAAGAGCGTTGACATCGAAGGCTTTACCGAACAGCAGGTTTATGCACAGGTGGAGAGTTTGGGATAAAGTCGTGGTGTTGTGTCTCCATTTTCATAACATTCCAACAACAATCAGCCACTATTCAATCATAATGTCGGATAATAACGGTAACGTCAGCACAAAAAAACGGCAAATCTGGGCGGATGTCATGCGCATCGTTGCCGCATGGATGGTTATTGCGATTCACTTATCGTATCCTTATTCCGAAGCGGAACCAAAAGAAGTATCGGATTCTTGCTGGCTGGTTACGAATTTTCTCGATAATTATTTTCGTAGTGCCGTCCCTCTCTTCGTGATGTTAAGCGGTTTTTTACTGATGAACAAAAAACGCCTGTTAGACAAAACATTTCCCTGGCGATTACTCAAGTTGCTTATACCATTGATCGCCTGGAGTGCAATCTATTTATTGATGCAGTGGATTTCCTCGGGAACCAACCGTGATGGAGTGCCGATTACATTGTCCTACGGTATCAAGTGTATTTTAACGGGAAATGCCGCTCTTCATCTCTGGTTTTTATATATGATGTTTTCGCTTTACCTGGTTGCACCGATTTTACACGCTTTCGTAAACTCGGCCAAGCCATTGATGATCAAGTATTTTCTGATGCTCTGGTTTATTGCGCAATTCGCGTGGCCGATACTGTCAAAAATCGCATGTTCCGCCTTTGATATTGACCAAATCGCCCCGGAATTGACGTTTTATTTAGTCCACAATTTCGTCGGTTTCTTTATTGCCGGATACTATTTCAGCTCGATGAACATACGTTTTCGCTCGTTTTTTCTGCTGTTAATCGGAACAATTATTGTCTCGTTGGGAATTGCTTATATGGGCTTTAAAGGGTATTATGACAGGATAGCATTACTGGGATATTTGAGAGTCCCGTTTTTTGTATCACTATTTCTTGTCTTGAAATATATCGGGGAAAGGCGATTTTTTGAACACGGGCATATTGCTTGGTTTTTGGCGCGAATTTCTTCGTTAACATTCGGCATTTATCTTGTCCATTATCTTGTCTTACGGGTTTTGCAAGATAACGCCCTTGGTTTTTCATTGGGAATCAAATCCATATTTCCATTATTTTCCATCCCTGTTGTCACGTCGGTTGTTTTTATCATATCCGCAGCGATCACTTGGTTGATAATCAAGATACCGATTGTTCGTTGGATCATCCCATGAGTTGACTTTGAGTGTGTCTTCAACCGGTTTTTATACCCCAAAATGCCCATGTGCAAATATCAAATTATTCGCTATATGATTTTTGAACAGAGGATATTGTGGAGGAAAAGGTCAGTTAAGGACATACTCTAAGGCTTTCGCCCGAATACGATCAGCTAAAAAACATCGCTGAGTATAGTTGAGTATCATTGTATCATCCGAAGATTTTTTAAAATTGTTCAAACGAATGGTCAAATCACACCGCACGGGTCAACCCCGGTCTCTGCATGGGTTGCGGCACCTGCGTCGCCGTGTGCCCGTCGAAGAGCGTTGACATCGAAGGCTTCACCGAACAGCAGGTTTATGCCCAGGTGGAGAGTTTGCTGGAGATTGTGTGAGGTGATGATCTCATCGAAAATACTTTTGGGTGTAACTTTTACTTTACGCACAATGCATCAACTTGGGTCATTTGCCGAGTTGTTTGTAGGTCTTCCAGAAGAGCGGCCGGCGGTTGGACTTGACGATGTTGCGGAGGGTCAAAAATCGATGCTGCGCTTCATTCCGGCTTTTGTTTCACATCATTTATTTCATGCACAAAAATTCCTATCACGCGTCGGATTTCGGTCGGTTTCCGCTCATGTTTTACTACGAAGTGACGCAGGCTTGCGATTTGGTCTGCAAGCACTGTCGCGCTTCGGCACAGGAGACGGCGGCGGCGGACGAGTTGACGACTGCACAATCGCTGGCACTGATCAACGAGGTTGCGAAATTCGAGCGAAAGCCGACTTTGGTGCTGACAGGTGGTGACCCGCTCAAACGGGCCGACCTGTTTTCATTGATCGAACACGCGACAAGCCTCGGAATTCAGGCAGCCCTGACTCCTTCGGCAACACCACTGGCCACACAGGAAGCCTTCGAGCGGGCAAAGCAGGCCGGCGTCCAGGCACTCGGCATCAGTCTCGACGGGCCGAACGCCACTATCCACGACGCCTTTCGCGGCTTCGAAGGCAGTTTCGCCAAAACGCTTGAAATGCTGGAATTTGCCCGGAATCTTCAACTGCCCGTGCAGGTCAACACGTCGATCACCCGGCGAAATTTCGACCTGATCGATGATATTGCCGAACTGCTGGCCGATCGGGGAATTATGATGTGGTCGGTGTTTTTTCTCGTGCCGGTTGGACGCGGACTTGAGGAAGAACGCATCACGCCGGACGAATACGAAACGGCGTTTGAAAAACTGTGGCGTCATGCGCAATCAAAACCCTTTGCCGTCAAAACGACCGAAGCACCACATTATCGGCGTTATGTCTTGCAGCATGGCGGCAATCCGTTAACGAAATCAGGTGTAAAGGGTGAGGGGCAAGGGGTTGGGGAATTGCGGCACCGTGCCCCGCTGGGCGTGACAGACGGCCGCGGGATCATGTTCGTTTCGCACAACGGCGAAATTTTTCCCGCCGGGTTCCTGCCGGTTGTTTGCGGAAAATTCCCCGACGATTCGCCGGTTGAAGTGTATCGCAATCATCCGGTGTTTCGCGACCTGCAAAACCCGGACAATTATCGCGGTATCTGCGGTGCCTGCGAATACCGTCATGTCTGTGGCGGCAGTCGCGCACGGGCTTACGCAGTTACGGGCGACTATCTCGGCCCCGAACCCGACTGTTGCTATCAAGTCGGTCAAATTCCGCTCATCATGCCGGAAGAGGGCTGATACAACAGTACAATGCCGCAGGGAAGGGCTCGCGCACCAACCTGTTGTTCGCAAAACAGGAGTCTGCCTGTATTCTATTTTCTCTTCTTGTTGTGTGGCGGAATCAATGCAACACGGGGCAAAGGTCAAACCATTGGTGTCCCCATCGTCGAATCCAGGCATCGGCGGAAGGCGGCCCCCAAGAATTGATTTCGTAACAATCAGGGTCGGTCGAGTCAGAATCGTCCCACACACGCTGGATCGGGTCAATGATTTGCCAGGCAATTTCCACTTCGTCATTCCGCGCAAAAAGGCTGGCGTCGCCGTTGAGAGCGTCGAGCAACAATCGCTGGTAGGCTTCAGGAAGTTCGCCTTGATAACTTTCACGGAAGTTGAAGTTGAATTGCGTTTGGCGTATCTCCATGTCGGTGTCGGGCACCTTCGTTTGAAAGTAAATCTGAATGCCTTCGGCAGGTTGAATTTGGATCAACAACCGGTTGGCCTCGAAAAGGGATGACGTTTCTCCGCGTTCGAACATACTATGCGGCGCTTGCCGGAACTGCACAACGATTTGCGTCGTGCGGCAACTCATGCCTTTTCCGGAACGCAAATAGATTGGCACGTCTTTCCAACGCCAGTTATCGATCATCAGCCGCATTGCCGCATACGTGGCCACACGACTCAAGGGATCGACGCCGGGCTCGTCACGGTAGGAACGGTATTGTCCCCGTAACGTATTGGCAACCACTTCCTCGGGAGTCATCGCGCGAATGGCCCGCAGGACTTTGACTTTTTCGTCTCGCACGGCGTCTGCTTCAAAGCGGGCCGGGGGTTCCATCGTCACGAAGGTCAGGAGTTGTAACAGGTGATTCTGGAACATGTCACGAAAAACACCGGCTTTTTCATAAAATGTTGCCCGATGTCCGACCAACACATCTTCGTGGGCCGTGATCTGAATGTTGTCGATATAGTTCCGATTCCAAATCGGCTCGAAAATTGTATTGCCGAATCGCAGGACGAGGATGTTATTGACGGTTTCCTTGCCGAGATAATGGTCAATGCGAAACACCTGGTTTTCGTCAAACGAGGCGTGGACTTCCTGATTCAGCCGCCTGGCCGATTTGAGATCGCTGCCGAACGGTTTTTCGATGATGATGCGGCGTGTCCCCCGTGACGGGTCGGCCATGCCCGACTGTCCCAGATGCCTGATCATGATCGGATACAATGCCGGTGAGGTCGAAAGGTAGTACAGACGTCCCGACTCATCGTCGCCTTCCAGCGACCTGAGATAAGCGTCGAGGCCGCCGAACATTTCCGGCCGGTCAATGTCGCCGGGGAAGTAATGAACCGACGGCGCAAACGCTTCCCAACTTTCGCGATCAAAAGCCGCGCCGGTAAATCTTTTCGTTGTTTCGCCGAGTTTGTTTCGCCATTGTTCGCTCGTCATCGGCGTCCGGGACACGCCGACGACCCGCAAGGGATGGACGGTCCGTTTTTTGCATTCCAGCAGATAGAGCGCAGGAATGAGTTTTCGGCTTGCCAAATCACCTGAAGCTCCGAAAATCACAATCGTTTGTGGCATCTCGTGATCCGCCTTTATTGTTTAACACGGATGGGATACGTTTCGTTTTCCGTCCGCTCCGATCGTCTGAACCCTGTGAAAGACGCTTTCCAATATAAGCTGATCGGGAGAAATTTCAAGGTTGGCGGTTACTGCGGCCCGGTTTCAAGCGGACGGTCAATCAAAAATCCGGACGCACTGCCTCGTGTATTGAACGAATTGTTTTTCGCGCCGGTGCTATATTTGTCCGTTCCGCCGTAATCAACCAAAAAGCTGAAATTCCCCCCGCATTGGGTTGCGTTATGGTATGTGGGATCAACGGTCGGACTGGCTGAACCCTGCGAACCGCCGATATAAGTGTCGTTGCCCAGGGAGTCGAGCAAGACGCCGAGACTTCCTTGAGCTCCGGCTCCCATCATAAGACCGCCGTTTGCCTGATACGTGTCATTGCCCCCGAAAGTCGCAGAGATAACCGGCTGCCAGGTCCCAACCCATGCCCATCCCCATGATGCAACCTTCGTAAAAATCATCTCCGGCGTCATCGAAAAGGAAACCGAGGGCATAGTGAACCCCGAAACCGCTGCCATGCCGTTGCCATCGGGGTTGAATGCCCCGGCGCGGGGAACTACTCACACCGGGACATTGCCTGCCGTGATAATCCTGCCTCGTTGAAGCGATGTGTTGATCGTTACCTCCGAAATCACGTAAGATGCCAACGCCCAACCAATAACCACCGCCATGCGCGATATAGTCAAACTCGTAAGTATCGTCGCCACCACCGTCGAGCAACATGCCGATTCCGCCGCAGGCACTGCCCGCACTGCCACGAAACCCGGCACCGAGTCCCTGCCCCCAGCCTTCATAACCGGGGTGTTCAGGGTACGAGTCTTCGTACATCCCGCCGAGATAATAGTGGTCACGTCCGTCAGCATCTTCCAAAACACCGAACCCGGC